>JAEYPG010000508.1 GCA_023410975.1 Pseudomonadota bacterium | reverse complement strand
GCCCAGCACCACCGAGGACAGCAGGGGCAGCGCGGCGAGGTGGCGTCCGCTGTGCTCGAAGACCGCGCCCAGCGCCTTCCAGCCCGCACCCAGGCCGCCGGCCTCCTCGGGCAGCGCCGCGGCCGTCCAGCCCATGGCGGCCACCTCGCGCCACAGCGCCTCGTCGAAATGCGGCGCACGGCCCTCGTCGCGCAGCCGCCGCTGCGCCGCCACGGGCGAGCGCTCGGCCAGGAAGCTTGCTGCGGCCTCGCGCAGCATCGTCTGTTCTTCGTTCAGCAGCAGGCTCATTGACGTCCCTCCGGCAAGCCCAGCACGCGCCGCGCAATCAGGTTCAACTGGACCTCGGAGCTGCCGCCAGCGATGGTGTAGGTCTTGCTCAGCAGCCAGGCGCGCGTCACTTCCACCGCCGCCGCGTCACTGCCCTCGCCATCCCAGCACAGCGCGTCGCCGCCCATCGCGGCCATCAGCAGCTCGTACTTGGCCACCTCTTGCTCCGTCTGCACCAGCTTCATGATGGAAGCCAGCGCGCTCACGTCCTGCCGGGCCATCGCCTGCTCGGTGAGGCGGCGGTGCGTCAGCGCGAACGCCTGCGCGTCCATCATCACGCCGGCCAGCCGTGCGCGCAGCTCCGGCTCGCGCAGCGCGCCGTGCGCGTCGAACAGGAAGGGGCGCGCCACCGCCAGCGGGTCGTGCGACGGCGCCCCGCCCTCGGTGAACTTGCCCATCGCCGCGCGCTCGTGCTGCAACAGCTTCTTGGCGACCGTCCAGCCGTCGTTGAGCGCTCCCACGAGCTGGCGCCGCGGCACGCGCACGTTGTCGAAGAACACCTCGCAGAAGCTGGACTTGCCGCTGATCAGCTCGATGGGCTTGACGCTGACGCCCGGGCTCTTCATGTCGATGAGCACGAAGCTGATGCCCTGCTGCTTGCGCGCGCCGGGGTCGGTGCGCACCAGCGCGTACATCCAGTCGGCGCGGTCGCCGTAGCTGGTCCAGATCTTGGCGCCGTTGACGATGAAATCGTCGCCGTCCACCTCGGCGCGGGTGCGCAGGCTGGCCAGGTCGGAGCCGGCGTTGGGCTCGCTGAAGCCCTGGCACCAGCGGCGGCGTCCCTCGGCCATCGGGACGAGATGCTCCTTCTTCTGCTCGTGCGTGCCCAGTTCCAGCAGCACGGGCGCCAGCATCCACATGCCCAGGTTGTACTGGGGCTGCCGGCAGCCCAGGCGGCGCATCTCCGACTCCAGCACCCGCATCTGCTGCGGCGACAGCCCGCCGCCGCCGTACTCGCGCGGCCAGTCCGGCGCGAGCCAGCGCTTCTCGCGCATGCGCTCGAACCACACGCGCTGGTCCTCGGTCTTGAATTCGACGCTCGAACCGCCCCACACCATCTCGTCGCCGACGATGGGCGTGCGCATCGAGGCCGGACAGTGGGCCTCCAGCCATTGCCGTGTCTGGGCACGGAAAGTTTCCAGCTCGCTCATTGCTTGTCTCCTGCAGCTCTTGTTCAGGCCGGCATGCCGAAACGATAGACGCCATCGGGGTCCAGCACCCGCATCAGCTCGCCGGCGTGCCGGAGCCATGACAGGTGGGCCGTGGCCTCGCCCAGCGCGAGCATGTCGTCCACCGGTCCGCGCAGGCGCGGGAACAGCGCCAGCATCGCCTCGTGCGCGGTGCACGGCCCCTGGTCGCGCACCAGGCCGCGCAGCACCTCGAACTGCTGCTCGTGATGGTCGCGCAGCGCCCGTGTGCGCGCGTGCAGCCCGCGGAACACGCCGTGGTGGGAGGGCAGCACCAGCGTGTCGCCGGCCAGCTGTTCCAGCCGCCCCAGCGACTCAAACCACAGCTGCAGCGGATTGGCATCGGGCTCCGTGTCGGTGACCAGCACGTTCGACGTGATGCGCGGCAGCAGCTGGTCGCCCGCCAGCAGCAGGCGGTCCTCGGCGCTGTAGAGGCAGGCGTGCTCCGGCGAGTGGCCCTCGCCGATCACCACGCGCCAGCGCCGCGAGCCGATGTCCAGGACGTCGCCGCCGCGCAGGCGCCGGAACGTGCCCGGCATCGGCGGCATGAACGGATCGCGCCGCAAGCCGGCGAACATGCGCTGCACCCGCTCGGCCGGCATGCCCGAGCGCTCGTAGAAGCGCTGGCGCGACGCCGGCAGCGGGTCCGGCGGCTGCGACGCATGCGCGTGCATCGTGTAGTACTCGCCGTGCGTCATGTAGAGCGGCACGCCGTGGCGCTCGGTCAGCCAGTGCGCCAGGCCTGCATGGTCGTAGTGCCAGTGCGTGCACACCAGCGCCTGCACCGGCAGGCCGCCGAGGTGCCGGCGCTCGATGTCGGCCCACAGGGCGCGGGTGGTCTCGCTGTTGAGCCCGGTGTCCACCAGCGTCCAGCCCTGCGGCGCGCGCAGCAGGTAGACGTTGACGTGGTCCAGCCCCATGGGCATGGGCATGCGGGCCCACAGGACGCCCGGCGCCACCTCGGCCACCGAGCCGTCCGGTGCCGGCGCTTCAACCGGATATTCCAGCGGCGCCGACGGACGGGCGCGAGGATGATGGGCAGCGGTTTCAGACATGGAGCTGGCGCGCGAGCGCTTGCGGGGTGATGGGGACGTAGCGGCCCGCGGCGTCGTCTCGCACGAACAGCGGGTCCTTCACCAGGTCGGTATCGAAGGCCTCGCGCTGCAGGTCGACCTTGCGCAGCTTGTAGTTGCCCGTCATGTCGGCAGCGGCGGGCAGCCGCACGAACAGCGGCTGCGCGTAGCGGGGCAGCCGCTGGGCGGCAAAGGCCCAGAAGGCGGCCGGGTCGAAGGCGTGGCCGGGCTGCATCACCACCGCCGCCATGCCGGCGCGGCCCTCGTGGCCGGGCACCTTCACGCCGTAGATCGTCAGGGCCTCCATGCCCGGAAAGTCGCCGAGCTGGTCGGTGACCTCCGCCGTGGACACGTTCTCGCTGTTCCAGCGGTAGGTGTCGCCGATGCGGTCCACGAACCAGCAGTAGCCGTCGGCGTCGCAGCGCAGCAGGTCGCCCGAGGACCACCAGGCATCGCCCTTGCGGAACACGTCGCGCAGGACCTTGCGCTCGGTGGCCTCGGCCGACGTGTAGCCCTCGAAGCGGCCGGCCGTCTGGTCCGGCAGGTCCAGGATCATGCCGATGGCCTCGCCGGGCTCGTCCACGCCGACGAGCTGCATGAAGCCGTCCGGGCCGCGCACGTGGGTCTCGGTCTCCGGGTCGAAGCGCACGATGCGCAGGTTGGTCTTCTCCCAGGACGGCACCCGGCCGCAGCTGCCCACGCGGTTGTCCAGGTTGATGAGGTTGGTGTTGGACTCGGTGGAGCCCCAGCCCTCGTAGATCTGCATCGGCCCGAAGCGGCCCACCCACTGCTCCCAGATCTCGCGCGCCAGGCCGGCGCCGATCATGCGGCGCAGCGTGTGGTCGCGGTCGTCGTCGCGCGGCGCCTCGCTGAGCAGGAAGCGGCAGATCTCGCCCACGTACTGGCAGGTGGTGACGCCGTGGCGGCGCACGTCGCTCCAGAACTCGCGCCGGCTGAACTTGCGCCGCAGCAGCATCGAGGCGCCGCGCGCGATGGCGGTGCTGGCCGCCGACAGCGACGCCGCGCCGTGGTAGAGCGGCAGGAAGACGTAGAAGCGGTCCTGCGGCTGCACGTCCATCGTCACGGCCATCACGTCGCCCGTGATGAGCCAGCGCGCGTGGCTGATGCGCGCGGCCTTGGGCAGCCCGGTGGTGCCCGAGGTGAAGATGTAGATCGCCGGCTGCTCGGCCACGAGCCCGGCCCGCCACTGCGCCGGCGGGTCGGTATCGGGCGCCTGAGCCACAACGGCGGCCAGGTCCAGCGCGCAGCGCCCGCGCTGCTCCGCCGGGGCCGGCCGCTCCGGGTCGCTCCACAGCCACAGCGCCAGCCCGGTATCCAGCCCGTCGAAGAGCCCCAGGCACTCCTCGCCCACGATGACGCGCGTGGCCGCGGTCACCTCCAGCGCATTGGCCAAAGGGCGCCCGGCGACATGCGTGTTGAGGAACGCCGCCACGGCACCGATCTTGGCGAGGGCCAGCCAGGCGCAGAAGAAGGCCGGCCGGTTCTCGATGCAGACTGCCACCACCTCGCCCCGGCGCACGCCCAGCCCGTGCAGCGCGTGCGCGGCCCGGTTGACGCGGCGGTTGAGCTCGGCGTAGTCCAGCTGCTCGTTGCCGTAGATCAGCGCCGTGCGCGGGCCGTGCTCGCGCACGGCCGCCTCCAGGCGCTCGGCGATGCACTCGGTCTGCGAGGCGCGGTGGCGCGCGGCCGCCGCGTTGCGGCGGTCGAGCTTGGCCTGCGTCACCTCGCGCGGCACCACGGAATCGGTCAGGGAAGATGGGCTCATGGTCAGCGCACGGGCCGGGGCAGGCCCATTCCAAACTGCGCGATCAGCTCGCGCTGGATTTCGTTGGTCCCGCCGCCGAAGGTGTTGACGGTGGCGGCGCGGATCTCGTACTCCAGCTCGCCCATGAGGTAGGCGGCGGCGCTGCCGCCGCGCACGAGCGCGCTGGAGCCGACGATGTCCTGCAGGCTGCGCAGGACCTCGATCACGCTCTCGCTGCCGTAGACCTTGGTGGCCGAAGCCAGCGCCACGTCCATCTCGCCGGCTTCCAGGGCCGCGGCGATGCGGAAGTTGGTGATGCGCATGGCCTCCAGCTTCGTGTAGCACTCGGCAAAGGCGCGGCGCACCCAGGGCGCGTCGATCGCGCGGCGGCCCTGCTCGTCACGCGCCCTGGCCCACAGCAGCACCTTGCGGAACGGCGCGAACACCCGGTCCGCCCAGGCGCCCAGCCCCAGCCGCTCGTGGTTGAGCTGTGAGGTGACGAGCTTCCAGCCGCCGTGCAGCTCGCCCACCAGCATGCCGGCGGGCACCTGCACGTTGTCGTAGTAGGTGGCCGCGGTCATGTTGCCCACCGTCTCGATGACCGTGTGCGAGAAGCCGGCGGCCTGCGTGTCCACGATCAGGATCGAGATGCCCTTGTGGCGCGGCAGCTCGGTGCTGGTGCGCGCGGCCAGCCACAGGAAGTCGGCGCCCTCGGCGCCCGAGGTCCAGAGCTTGTTGCCGTTGACGACGAAGCAGCCTGAGGACAGGTCGCCTTCCAGGCGCGCCTGGGTCTTGAGCGCCGCCAGGTCCGAGCCGGCGCCGGGCTCGGAGTAGGCGATGGCGAAGACGATCTCCCCGGCGGCGATGCCCGGCAGGAAGCGCGCCTTCTGTGCCGCGCTGCCGTGCTCCATGAGCGCCGGGCCCACCGTGCTGATCGTGACGAAGGGCAGCGGGGCGCCGGCGATGTTGGCCTCCTCGAAGAAGATCAGCTGCTCGGTGGCGGCATAGCCCTGGCCGCCGTGCTCCTTGGGCCAGCCCACCGCCAGCCAGCCGTCGCGCCCCATCTGGCGGATGATGCGGCGGAACTCTTCCCCGGCCTCGGCGCCGCGAAGGCTCGCGCGCAACTCGGGCGTCATGAGCTCGTTGAAGTAGCTGCGCACCTTCAGGCGCAGCCGGTGCTGCTCGGGCGTGAGATCGACGAACATGCTCACTCCTTCCCGAGGATCAGGCCGCTGGTGGGCACGCCGGTGCCGGCCGTGACCAGCACGTTGCGCACGTCCGCGACCTGGTTGACGGCGCTGCCGCGCACCTGGCGCACGGCCTCGGCCACGCCGTTCATGCCATGGATGTAGGCCTCGCCGAGCTGGCCGCCGTGCGTGTTGACGGGCAGCAGCCCGCCGCGGGCGTGGTGGCCCGCGCGCACGAAGTCCTTGGCCTCGCCCCGCGGGCAGAAGCCGAACTCCTCCAGCTGCGTCAGCACGAAGGGCGTGAAGTGGTCGTAGATCACGGCCGTCTGCACGTCGCCCGGGCGCAGCCCGCTTTGCTGCCACAGCTGCCGCGCCACCAGGCCCATCTCGGGCAGGCCGGTGATGTCGTCGCGGTAGAACGAGGTCATGCTCTGCTGCCCCTCGCTGATGCCCTGGGCCGCGCCCTTGACCAGCACCAGCGGCTGCCGCAGGTCGCGCGCTCGCTCGGCGGAGGTGACCACCATCGCCACCGCGCCGTCGCTTTCCTGGCAGCAGTCGAGCAGGTGCAGCGGCTCGGCGATCCAGCGGCTCTTCTGGTGGTCCTCCAGCGTGATGGGCTTGCCGTGGAAGAAGGCCGCCGGGTTGGTGGCGGCGAAGTCCCGCGCCGCCACGGCGACGCGGCCGAAGTCCTCGCTGGTGGCGCCCCAGCGGTGCATGTAGCGCCGCGCGAACATCGCCACCCACGCCGCCGGCGTGTGGAAGCCGCTGGGCATGTACCAGCCGTAGTTGACGTTGTCGAACACCGGCGCCGATCCGAAGCCGTAGCTGCCCGATCCGAAGCGGTACCAGCTGCGCTCGTTCATCGCGCGGTAGACGACCACGGTGCGGGCCACGCCGCTGGCCACGGCCATGGCCGCGTGCATGACCGGCGCGCACGCCGCCCCGCCGCCGTGCGGGATCTGCGAGAAGAACTTGACGTCGGTGGCCCCGAGCAGGCGCGCGATCTCGTAGTCGGGCACCTTGTCCATCGTGTACGAGCAGAAGCCGTCCACCTCCTTCGGGTCGATGCCCGCGTCGGCCAGCGCGGCCAGCGTGGCCTCCATCGCCAGGCGCAGCTCGGTGCGGCCGGAGTTCTTGCTGAATTCGGTGGCGCCCAGGCCGGCGATGGCGGCGCGGCCGGAGATGCTGATGTCGCTGGTGCTCATCACAGGCCTCCGCGAGAAACCCTGGCATCCATGCCGAGGAGGGATAGCGGTGTGCGCGAAGCGGTCATGCGTTTGGCGCGTGGCGTCGGCATTGATCTTCTCCTATGCTGTACAAAATGACAGTCCGCGTGCTTCGCCTGCGCATCAAGGATCGCCACGCCAAGTGGCTCTCCGAGCGTGCGCGCGAGGTGAACGCGGTCTGGAACTACTGCAACGAACTCAGCCGCAAGGTCTGGGAGCGCGAACGGCGCTTCCTCAGCGGCTTCGACTTCTGGCCGTTCCTCAAGGGCATCACCAAGAAAGGGCTCGCCCTGCCGGTGCAGACCGTGCAGGAGGTCGCCGAGCAATACGCGGTGAAGCGTCGCACGGCCAGGAAGACGCGGCTGGCGTGGCGCAAGTCCGGCGGCGTGCGGCGCAGCCTGGGCTGGCTGCCGTTCAAGGTTCGCACCATCCGCTACGCGCACGGGCAGGTCT
>JAEYPG010000474.1 GCA_023410975.1 Pseudomonadota bacterium | reverse complement strand
AGCCCAAGGCGCCAAAGCCGGCCGCCCAGCCCGCCTCGGCGCCGCAGCCGAAGCCAGAGCCGCCGCCCGCGCCTGACCCCGAGGTCGTGGCCGAGGCGCCGGAGGCCGCCTCCGCGCCGCAGGACGCGGCTTCCGAGCCTACCTCGCCGCTTGAAGAGGCGACGGCCGTGGCCGAGGCGGCCTCGGAGCCCGCGTCCGGGGCCTCCGACGTGCCGGCCCGGGCCGAGGCGCCCGTGGACGCGGCCAGCGAGGCCCAGGGGACGGCGGATGCCGCTTCCATCGCCGCGCCACCGCTGCCGGCCTCCGCCGTGGCGCAGGCCGTGCCGCCGGGCTTTGAATCCGATGCCTTGTCGCCCTTCCGCGACTGGCCCCCTTCGACGCAGCTCGACTACCAGCTCACCGGCTGGTATCGCGGCGACGTGCATGGCAGCGCGCGCGTGCAGTGGCTGCGGCAGGACAAGCGCTACCAGGTGCACCTGGAGGTGGTGGTGGGCCCGCGCTTCGCACCGATGATGACGCGGCGCATGAGCAGCGACGGCGAGCTCAGCGCGCGCGGACTGGTGCCGCAGCGCTACGACGAGGAGACGCGGCTGGGTTTCCTGACGCCGAGGCGCTCCACCGTGCGCTTCGAGCCCGAGGCCATCGTGCTGTCCGGCGGCAGCCGCCGCGTGCCGGTGCTGGGCGTGCAGGACACCGCCAGCCAGTTCGTGCAGATGACGTGGATGTTCACGCTGCGCCCGGAGCTGCTGCGCCGCGGCAACGTGGTGGAGCTGCCGCTGGCGCTGCCGCGCCGGCTGGACCTGTGGACCTACGATGTGCTGGGCGAGGAGCAGATCGACACCCCCCTGGGCCCGCTGCGCGCGGTGCACCTGAAGCCGCGGCGCGAGCCCGTGGCCGGCGACGTGATGACGGCCGAGGCCTGGTTCGCGCCCACGCTGCAGTACCTGCCGGTGCGGCTGCTGATCCGCCAGTCGGCCGATGTCTGGGCCGACCTCAAGCTCAAGAGCCTGCCGCTGCAGTCGCGGTGACCAGGTTTCCGTTCGCCCTGAGCCCGTCGAAGGGCTTGTGGGCCGGCCAGGCTGCAGGGCTTCGACAAGCTCAGCCCGAACGGGGGTTAGCGCTTTGCTGCCCCGCAATCCCCGCCCCCGGGGATTGGCCCCGTATAGTCAGCGCCGCCCCGAACTCCGGAAGAGAGAACGACCGATGGAATTCCAGAACCTGATGACGGCGCTGCACGGCGGCGAGGACGGCACGCTCAAGACCGCGGTGATCACGCTGCACCGGCCCAAGGCGCTCAATGCGCTCAACGATCCGCTGATGGACGAGCTGGGCCAGGCGCTGCTGGCCTTCGACGCCGACGACGCCGTGGGCTGCATCGTCCTCACGGGCAGCGAGCGCGCCTTCGCCGCCGGCGCCGACATCGCCGCCATGGCCAAGCGCGAGTTCATGGACGTCTTCAAGACCCAGTTCATCACGCGCAACTGGGAGACGATCCGCAAGGTGCGCAAGCCCGTCATCGCCGCGGTGGGCGGCTTCGCGCTGGGCGGGGGCTGCGAGCTGGCGATGATGTGCGACTTCATCATCGCCGCCGACACGGCCAAGTTCGGCCAGCCCGAGATCAAGATCGGCATCATGCCCGGCGCCGGCGGCACGCAGCGGCTGCCGCGTGCCATCGGCAAGAGCAAGGCGATGGACCTGATCCTGACCGGCCGCATGATGGACGCGCAGGAGGCCGAGCGCGCCGGGCTGGTGTCGCGCGTGGTGCCGGCGGACAAGCTGATGGAAGAGGCCCTGGCCGCGGCGGCCGTGATCTGCAGCTTCGGCCTGCCCTCGGTGATCATGGCCAAGGACTGCGTCAACCGCGCCTACGAGACCACGCTGACCGAAGGCATCGCCTACGAGCGCGGGCTGTTCCACTCCATGTTCGCCACCGAGGACCAAAAGGAAGGCATGGACGCCTTCCTGGCCAAGCGCAAGGCGAATTTCAAGCACCGCTGATGTGATGTTCCCGGCGGCCGCGCCCCGGCGCGGCCGCCAGCTGGACCGCCCGCACCATGATCGAACCAAGAGAAGTTAACGATTGGATCACCTCGGGGCCGGAGCGGCGCGTGCACGCGCGCAGACCTTTCTCGTGCACGGCGTACCTGCGGCTGCCCACGCAGAAGGTGGTCGAGGTGCACACGGTGGACCTGAGCTGCGGCGGCATCGGCATCGTGTCGCCGGTCAATATGCCCCCCGGCTGGCTCTGCGACATCACCTTCAACGTCACCCGCGAACCTTCCGGCGTGGACCATGTCATGGCCCAGGGCCGCGTGGCCTACAGCGTGCTCAGCGGACGGGAGTACGGCTTCCTGATCGGGCTGCAGTTCGTGAACCTGGCGCCGGAGTACCGGGACATCATCGAAAAGCATTTCCAGAGCACCGGGATGGGCTGGAGCCACGAGAAGGACTGATCGCGCCTCGGCACCCCGCGGCTACGGCTGCACCCACTTCCCCCCATTCCGATCGAAGCACGCCCGCCGCTGCCCCTGCGGCAGCAGCTCCAGCCAGTCCATGCTCCGCACCTGCGCGTGCACCAGCGCGAAGTAGCCGCGCGAGGAGCGCTCGGGCGCGGCGGCCTGCGACAGCGGCTGGCCCGGGGGCAGGGGCGACAGGTAGTCCTGCGCCGCCGGCGTGAGCTTCAGCTGCGCCCAGCGCGAGGACACCGCCAGCCCTTCGGTCTCGACCTCCAGCGTCACGCGCAGCCGCAGTTGCCAGCTCAGCTGCGGCGACCACACCAGCAGCGTGCCGCACGGGAACTGCGCGATGTGCTGCACCTTGGTGCTGCGCGAGTCGGTGAAGAACAGCAGCTCGCGTGCATCGGCATCCACCTCACGCAGGATCACGCTGCGCGCATGCGCCTCGCGCCCGTCGGTGGTGGCGAGCGTCATGGTGCGCCAGGGGTGCCCGCGCTCGGCGCTGGCGCGCGCCAGCGCCGCCCAGCAGGCGGCTTCGATCCCGGGCAGCGACTCCAGCTGTTGGTCCATCCGGCCTCCGTCACAGAAAACTGCTCTGTCCGTGCAATGCGCCACGCAGCGTAGGCGTGCGCAAGCTTCGGGAATTCATCTGGATCAAAGCAAAGCGCCGACCCGGGTTCATCCCGGGCCGGCGCCTTGATGGGGAGCGGAGGCCGGGCGCTGCCCAGCCGCGGGCCTTATTCCTCGCCGTTGCCGTTGCCGTTGCCGTTGCCGTTGCCGTGCGCGGCGGGGCTTTCGCGGCGCAGGGCGGGGAACAGGATCACGTCGCGGATGCTGGCGCTGTCGGTGATGAGCATCACCAGGCGGTCGATGCCGATGCCGCAGCCGCCCGCGGGCGGCATGCCGTACTCCAGCGCGCGGATGAAGTCGGCGTCGTAGTACATCGCCTCCTCGTCGCCGGCGTCCTTGTTCTTCACCTGCGACAGGAAGCGCTCGGCCTGGTCCTCGGCGTCGTTGAGCTCGGAGAAGCCGTTGGCGATCTCGCGGCCGGTGATGTAGAGCTCGAAGCGCTCGGTGCGCGTGGGGTCGGTGTCGGCGGCGCGCGCCAGCGGGCTCACTTCCACCGGGTGGTCCACGATGAAGGTCGGCGCCCACAGGTGGTGCTCGACGTACTCCTCGAACACGCCGAACTGCAGCTGCGCCAGGTTCCAGTGCGCCGGGGCCTCGTGGCCGCCGTGCTTGAGCTGCGCGCGCAGCGCGGCTTCGTCGTCGATGCGCTCGGCGCCGATCTCCGGCACGTACTTGACGATGGCGTCACGGATGGACAGGCGCTGGAAGGGCTGCTCCAGGTCCACCTCGCGGCCCTGGTAGCTCACCTTGGCGCTGCCGGTGGCCTGGCGCGCGGCGTGGCGGATGACCTGCTCGGTGTAGCCCATCACGTCGTGGTAGTTCCAGTACGCCGCGTAGAACTCCATCATCGTGAATTCGGGGTTGTGCCGCACCGAGATGCCTTCGTTGCGGAAGTTCCGGTTGATCTCGAACACCCGCTCGAAGCCGCCCACCAGCAGCCGCTTGAGGTACAGCTCCGGCGCGATGCGCAGGAACATCTCCTGGTCCAGCGCGTTGTGGTGCGTCACGAAAGGCTTGGCGTTGGCGCCGCCGGGGATGGGATGGAGCATGGGCGTCTCCACTTCCAGGAAGCCGTGCTCCACCATGTAGTTGCGGATGGAGCTGACGGCCTTGCTGCGGGCCACGAAGCGCGCGCGGGCGGCCTCGTCGGTGATGAGGTCCACGTAGCGCTGGCGGTACTTCTGCTCCTGGTCCGTCATGCCGTGGAACTTGTCCGGCAGCGGGCGCAGGCTCTTGGTCAGCAGCCGCAGTTCGGTGACCTTGATGGACAGCTCGCCCGAGCGGGTGCGGAAGAGCGTGCCCTTGGCGCCGAGGATGTCGCCCAGGTCGTTGTGCTTGAAGGCGTCGTAGGCCTCGTCGCCCACGTCGGCCTTGGAGACGTAGAGCTGGATGCGCCCGTGGGTGGGGCCGAAGGAGGCGTCCTGCAGGGTGCCGAAGCTGGCCTTGCCCATGACGCGCTTGAGCATCAGGCGCCCGGCCACGGCCACGGCGATGGCCTGGGGCTCCAGCTCCTCGTTGGGCACCTGGCCGAAGCGCTGCTGCAGGTCGGCGGCGTCGTGCGTGGGCTTGAAGTCGTTGGGGAAGGCCACGCCGCCGCGGCCGCGGATCGCCGCCAGTTTCTCGCGCCGCTCGGCGATGAGCTTGTTGTCGTCGGTCTGGGGAAGTTCGTGGCTGCTCATGGCTGACAGAGGCTTTGCGGCGGGCAAAAGGGCGAATTGTAGGCAGGGCAGGGTGGGCGGGCCTGGGGGCGGGATGGCTGGCGGCCGTCAACCACAATCCATATCTGGATGCGTTCACGAACCACATACGGAGTACGCGCATGGCCGTTCCGCAGCACAAGTTGACGCTCAGCGAGTTCCTGGAGTGGGAGAACGCCCAGCCCGACCGGCACGAGTTCCATTGCGGCGAGGTGTTCGCGATGGTGGGTGGGCGGCGCAGCCATGGCCGCGTCGTTGCCAACCTGGTGCGCCACTTGGGCAATCAGCTCGACGGCACGCCTTGCCAAGTCTTCAGCGAGTCGATGAAGGTTCAAGTGGCCGATGACACCATCCTGTACCCCGACGTGTTCGTCACCTGCGACAAGGCCGATCTCGCCACGGAAATGATCTTCCGCGCGCCCACGCTGGTGATCGAGGTCCTGTCGCCCAGCACCCAGGCCTACGACCGCAGCCAGAAATTCGCCCTCTACCGCCGCATCGCCGCCCTGCGCGAGTACGTGCTGATCGATCCCGATACGCGCCGCATCGAGTCTTTCCGGCGCATGGCTGACGGCGGATGGACCTTCCACGACATGAGCGCAGACGCGACCATGGCGCTGCCGAGCATCGGCTGCGGCGTGGCGCTCGCCGAGGTCTTCCAGGGGCTGGACGCGGCCTGATCTGCGTTCAGGCCGCGTTCCCCCACGCGGCGACAATGCAGCCCCCCGCTGCCGTCCCCTGAACTCCCATGTCCCTCGCCGGCCTGGCCCGTGGTGCCAGCCTGAACCTGCTCGCGCGCGTCGCCACCGTGGCCCTGGGCCTGGGGCTCATGGTTTACGTGGCGCGGCTGGGGCCGGCGGTGCAGGGCGCCTTCGCGCTGTTCATGGCCGTGGAGTCGGTGCTGCTGACCTTGGGCTCCGGCTTCGGCTTGGCGCTGGCGCGCCGGATCTCCCATCACCAGGAAGCCCCCGGGCCCGGGCTGCGGCGCTGGCTGGCGGTGTCGGTGGCCTTCGGGGCCGCCGCGTCGCTGGTGCTGCTGGCGTTGGCCGCGACCGTCCAGCGCCCGCCCTACGACCGCCTGGGCCTGATGGCGCTGGCGGCGCCGCTGCTGCTGCTGGTGCCCACCGCCAGCGGGCTGTGGCTGGGGCAGGGCCGCATGGCGCCGCTGAACCTGCCGCAGGTCGCCGCCCCGGCGCTGGTGCTGGGC
>JAEYPG010000449.1 GCA_023410975.1 Pseudomonadota bacterium | reverse complement strand
CTCTTCGACTTGCTGACGCGGCCGGCCCCGGCCGTGCCCGTACCCTTCGAGGGGCTGGCGCGCCTGTTGCTCGGCGGCTGGCGGGCCGGCCGGCTGCACCTGCTGCTGGCGCCGGCCGAGGCCGGTCCGGCGACGCTGGCGGCCCTGGCGCTGGAACACGCGGCAGCCAACGGGCACCCCGCCCTGTACGTGGGCTACACCCTCGCACGCGGGCAGTTCGTACAGGCCGCATTGGCGCGGCGGCTGGGGCTTGAGACCTGGCGCATCGAGGCCGGGGCCCTGTCCGCGGATGAAGCGGGGCGCGTGGCCACGGGCCTGGAGACTTATCTCGCGCAGGTCGGCCGCCATCTGGAGGTTTGGGAGGCCGCGCCGGCCACCACGCTGTCCGAGGTGGCGGCGTGGGCCGCGCAAGCCCAGGCTGCCGCGCCCGGGTGCACGCCTTTGGTGGTGATCGATTCGCTGCACCTGGCGTGCACCGGCCTGCCTGCCGTCGATGCGCATGCCGACGCCGAGCACCGGGCCCTGGCACAGGCGGCGGCCTGCAAACATCTGGCGCGCAGCACGGGTGCCGCCGTGATCGCCACCATGCCCTGGCTGCGGCCCGCGCCCCAGGGCGCGGGCCTGGACATCGAGCGCTTGGCGCCGCTCCTCGGCACTTCAGCCGATGCCGTGCTGGCTTTGCAGGTGCAGGCGCCGACATCCTCCGGCCAAGGCATGGGGCAGGGCGGCACCGCCTCCGTCACGCGGCTGCTTCGCTTGTCGCTGCCGGATCGCGCGGGCAGCGTGGACGCGGTGCGGCTGATTTACGTCCCGGCGTCGCAGGCGATGGAAGAGGCGCTGGAGGCGGGCTGAGGTCCATGCCCCCTCGGGGCGGAAAGCCTGTCCCGGTTCAGCAGCTTTCGGCCACCAACGGCTGCCGCAGCGGCCCATCGGTTGCACCGGGCACAAGCACCGGCTGGGCCAGGTGCTGCAGGCGCTCCACCGGCAAGCCGGCCAGCAGCTCCAGCACCAGGCGCGCAAGGATGGCGCCGCTTTCCGCAGCGTCGGGCGGCACCATGGCCGTGACGGGATAGGGGAGCGCCAGCGTTTCGGACACGTCGCCGCAGACGATCAGCGACGGGCCTTGGCCAGGCTGCCAGCCGCGGTCCACGAGCTCGCGCAGCGCGCCGGCGGCAGCGGGCGCGTTGTCCACCAGCAGCGCCGTGGGCGGCTGCGCCGCCAGCAGCCGGCGCACGGCTTCCCGGCCGCCGGCCGCGTCCGCGGACGCATCCACCTGCAGCGCCGGGTCGGGTGCCAAGCCGGCGGCACGCAGGGCGGCCAGGTGGCCTTCAAGGTGTCGGGTGGGGCGCTGGCTGCTGGCGCAAGCCCGGATCAAAGCGATGCGCCGGTGTCCGAGCTTCAGCAGCCGCTCGGTGGCGATGCGGGCGCCGGCCTCCTGGTCCACGTCGAACCAGGCATGGGGCGCGGCGTCAGGGCTGCGTCCGCAGGCCACGAAGGGAAAGCCGCGCTCCTGCAGGAAGCGGATGCGCTCGTCCTGCGGCCGGACGTCGGCCACGACCAGCGCGTCCACGCTGCGAGCACTGGTAAGGCGACGGTAGACGTCGAGCTCCGTGTGCCGCCGGGCCGCGGCGATGAGCAGTTCCATGTGAGCCTGGGCCAGCCCGTCCGCCAGGCCACCCAGCACATCTACGAAGCGCGGATCGCCCAGTGTGCCTGTGCCCAGGGGATCGACCAGGCCCACGGCCTCGGCGCGGCCGGTCGCCAGCCGCCGCGCCGTGGGATCGGGCTGGTAGCCCAGGGCCTGGGCCGCTTCGCGTACACGCTGGCGCGTGGCCGGGCTCACGTCCGAATAGCCCGACAGGGCCCGCGACACCGTGGTCTGCGACAGCCCGAGGGACTGTGCCAGCAGCTTCAAGTTCACCTTCACGCGTCCTCCTTTCCTTTCTCCGCATGGCAGCTTTTTTGCTCTTTTTGTCATAAAGCGGTTTGGATCGTAGCGGGCGCGCATGGCATGCACGGATGTGGAAACGTGCATTAGTGCATGCGCTCGGTACCTTTGCAGTGGGCCCCCGTCGGGTACCGCACACGCAGCGTTCAACGCCAGGAGACCGGGCCCTCAGAGCGCGACATCCACAAGATAATTAATGAATTTAATTAAATTGGCCTGATAAAGAAGGCCTATGCACTGGTATGCAGTGCGAAATTCCCCCTTTGCTCCCACTGTTTTATCAGGGGAATCCCGCTCCCACACGGTTAATGAACTTAATAAGATGCGGCCTGAAACGGCTGGCGGCCTGCCTTGCGGCGCAGCGGCGGCCGTGCCCATGAACAGGACACGCCATGGACCTCGACAAGCTCATTGCCATCGACATCCACACCCACGCCGAGGTGTCGTGCTGGAACCCCTTCGACAACTACGGCGAGGAGTACGACCGCGCCGCGGACAAGTACTTCAAGAACGGCAAGCGTCCCACCATCGCCGAGACCGTCGCCTACTACCGTGAGCGCAACATCGGGCTGGTGATGTTCACGGTCGACGCCGAGGCCAAGCTGGGGCGCCGGCGCATCCCCAACGAGGAGATCGCACAGGCCGCGCGCGAGAACGCGGACATGATGATTTGTTTCGCCAGCATCGATCCGCACAAGGGGAAGATGGGCGCGCGCGAGGCGCGGCGCCTGATCGAAGAGGAGGGCGTCAAGGGCTTCAAGTTCCACCCGACGGTGCAGGACTTCCTGCCCTACGACCGGATGGCCTGGCCCATCTACGACGTGATCGCCGAGTACAAGCTGCCCGCCATCTTCCACAGCGGGCATTCGGGCATCGGCAGCGGCATGCGCTGCGGCGGCGGGCTCAAGGTCGCCAACTCCAACCCGATGCTGCTGGAGGAGGTGGCCATCGACTGGCCCGACATCGAGATCGTCATCGCGCACCCGAGCTGGCCCTGGCAGGACGAGGCACTGTCCCTGGCGCTGCACAAGCCCAACATCTGGATCGACCTTTCGGGCTGGAGCCCCAAGTACTTTCCGCCCCAGCTGGTGCAGTACGCCAACTCGCTGCTCAAGGACCGCATGCTCTTCGGCAGCGACTACCCGCTCATCAGCCCCGAGCGCTGGATGAAGGATTTCGACGAGGCCGGCTTCAAGCCGGAAGTCAAGCCGCTGATCTTCAAGGACAACGCGGCGCGGCTGCTGCGGCTGCGCTGAAGCGGCCACCGTACTCATTCCTGAAAGCCCCACCCGGGGCTTTTTTCTTGCGGTCCGCGCGGACCTCACGGGCCCAGAAATCCCCCACAACTGTGGACAACTTTGTGGGGCGGCTGCGAGTGATGCACCTAAGCCATTGATTTGTAAGCTGGTATCTGTGGCTGCCACAAAAATAGGCAGCTTGAGGGGCAACGCGGTGGTTGCCACCCGTTGCCAGGGGCTCTCCATGAATGGCTCCCGGGCGCGCTGAGCCACCGCGCGCAAGCGGCATGCTGGAGGGCGTAAGGCAACGCGGGGAGGCCAATGGCATGGCAACGGTCGGCATGGGGCTGCGCTCCACGGAAATGAAAGCAGGACAAGAAACAGCGACGCTTCCGGTGCTACCGGCCGAGGCCCTGACGCGGGCCCGCGCACTGGCCGTGCCGGGGCAGCGGCGGCTGCTGGGTCTGGTGGCTGCGCCCGGGGCGGGCAAGTCCACGTTGGCCCAACTTCTGGCACAGGCGCTGGAAGGCGTGGCGCAGGTGGTGCCGATGGACGGATTCCACTTGGCGCAATCAGAGCTCGAACGGCTGAACCGTGCCGATCGCAAGGGTGCACCGGACACCTTCGACAGCGCCGGCTACGTGGCGCTGCTGCGGCGGCTGCGGCAGCCGCAGGCTGGCGAGACGGTCTATGCGCCGGCGTTCCGGCGCGAAATCGAGGAGCCCGTGGCTGGCGCCATCGCCATTCCGGCCTCGGTGCCGCTGGTCGTCACCGAGGGCAACTACCTGCTGCTGGACGTGCCGCACTGGCGCGAGGCGGTGGCGCTGCTGGACGAGGTCTGGTACCTGGATGTGGACGACGGCCTGCGCCGTGAAAGGCTGTTGCGCCGCCATGTCGCGTATGGCCGCAGCCCGGAAGCGGCGCGGCACTGGGTGGAACACACCGACGAGCCCAATGCGCGCTTGATCGAGGCGACGCGGGTGCGGGCCACTTGGTGGCTGCGCTGGGATTGAGCCGCCGCGGGGCTTGATGGCCCACGCGGAAATCCCAGCGTGGGCCTCTGATCGACAGCGGCCTCGGGTTCTGAACCGGATGTCCAGCCGCCAGGACGTTGCCACCGGCTCGTGACAACATACACGCGACTGTTTCAATACCAAGACCGCTTTTCCGAGAGAAACCCCCGTGCTTGGCTCTTTTCCTGGCTCGCTCTTGGTCCTTCTTTTCCTTCCTGGTTTCGGGACGCTCGGACGGGATCGTGTGGAAGACGGTGAGCTGAGGCGGTTATCGAAGTGAAGATCGAGGTTTCACTGTTTCCCGTATGTTGTAATAGATGTGGGAAGCAGGAATTCGGCTCGATGTGCGGCGTTCATGCGGCACCGGGAGCGCGTTCCGTCGAGCCGCTGCGCAACGCCGCCAAAGCGTCCAGCGCCGCGCGCACCCGCGCAGGCAACAGCCGGCCGCCAGGAACCACCGCGCTGATGGGCAGCGGCTCCGGACGGCAGTGGGGCAGCAGCTCGACCAGCTCGCCACGGGCCAGCTCTGCGGCAGCCATGTAGTCCGGTACCTGGCACAGGCCCAGTCCCAGCCGAGCTGCTTCCACCATGCCTTCGCCGTCGTTGATGCGCGCAACCACCGTATGCGCGCGGTGAAACCCACCTTGAATCCTAGCCGTCAGGCTTGAACGATGGCGTCCACCTAACTTTTAGGTGGATACCATGGAAGACACAAAACCTATCTTGCGACGCCGGCACGGCGCGGCCT
>JAEYPG010000448.1 GCA_023410975.1 Pseudomonadota bacterium | reverse complement strand
TGGACACCGGCACCGCCTGCCTGGGCACGGACGGGGCGCGGGCGCCAAGCCGCAACGCCCAGAACACGATCGTGGCGGCCACGGCGGCCCAGAGCAAAAAGGCGGTCAGGCGGGCTTGCATGCGGCGATTATCATGGCGCCCCCTTGACTTGCGTGGTAGCCATGCCTGTTTCTTCTTCCAAACCGCGGCGCGAGCGCGGCTTCACGCTCATCGAGCTGATGGTGGTGCTGGTGATCATCGGCGTGCTGGCGGCGCTGATCGTGCCCAACGTGCTCAACCGTGCCGACGATGCGCGCGTGACCGCCGCGCGCACCGACGTCAACAACCTGATGCAGGCTCTCAAGCTCTACAAGCTCGACAACCTGCGCTACCCGGAAGCCAGCCAGGGCCTGGAAGCGCTGGTGCGCAAGCCCACCACCGGCACCGTGCCGCCCAACTGGCGCTCCTATCTGGAGAAGCTGCCCAACGACCCCTGGGGCCGGCCCTACCAGTACGTGAACCCGGGCGTGAAGGGCGAGGTGGACGTCTTCAGCTTCGGCGCCGACGGCCAGCCCGGCGGCGAAGGCAACAACGCCGACATCGGCTCCTGGCAGTAAACGCCCCGGCCTGGCGGTACTCTGTCCGCCTTCCCCACCCGGCAGCCACCATGATCCGCAGGCAGCGCGGCTTCACGCTCATCGAGCTGATGGTGGTGGTGGCGATCATCGCCATCGCCGCCGGCGTCAGCAGCTTGGCGCTGCGCGACGCCGACGCCAAGACGCTGGACCAGGAAGCGGCGCGGCTGTCGGCGCTGCTGGAGTCGGCCCGGGCCCAGGCACGCGCGGCCGGGCTGCCGGCGCGATTCGAGCTGGCCTCGGCCGGCAACACCGAGGGCGCCTTCCGCTTCGTCAACTTGCCCCCGTCGGTGAAGATGCCCGCCCAGTGGCTCGACAACCGCACCAGCGCCGAGATCGTGGGCGCGCGTGCGCTGCGCCTGGGGCCCGAGCCGCTGATCGGCGCGCAGCGCATCGTGCTGCGGCTGGCGGATCGCAACCTGACGCTGGCCACCGACGGCCTGGGGCCCTTCCTCGTCGTGGAAGCGCCAGGGCCATGAAGCGCTCCACGCGGGGCTTCACGCTCATCGAGGTGCTGGTGGCGCTGGCCATCGTGGCCATCGCGCTGGGCGCGGGCATGAAGGCCGCGGGCTCGCTGGGCAACAACGCGCAGCGCTTGGCCGAGGTCAGTGCCGCACAGTGGTGCGCCCAGAACGAGCTCACCGAGCTGCGCCTGAACCGTGCCTTCCCCGGCATCGGCGACACCGATTTCGCCTGCGAGCAGCTCGGCCGCCGCTACAACGGGCTGCGCAAGGTGCGCCAGACACCCAACCCCAACTTCCGGCGCGTGGACGCGGTGATCAGCGACGAAGCCGGCCAGACGCTGCTGGTGATCTCCACCATCCTGTCGAGGTGACGGCCATGCGAGGACGCGCACGCGCGGGCGGTTTCACGCTGGTGGAGGTCCTGGTGGCGCTGCTGGTGATGTCGGTGATGGCCGGCCTGGCCTGGCGCGGCATCGACGGGCTGGCGCGCGCGAGAGAGGCCACCCAAGCCAATCTGGAAACCACCGAGCGCATCAACACCGTGGTCGCGCAGCTTGAGGCGGACCTGCAGGCGCTGTACGACCCCGACGCCAGCGCCGGCACCGCGGGCAGCGCCGGCAGCAGCGGCGGCGGCGGTCCGGTACCGGCACTTTCCTGCGACGGCTCGACGCTGCGCCTGACCCGCGTGGCCGAAGGCGGCGTGCAGATGGTGGCGTGGCAGCTGCGCAGCCCGCTGTGGATGCGCTGGGCCAGCCCCGTGGTCCAGCACGCCGGCGAGCTGCAGGACCAGTGGCTGCGCAGCCAGCAGCTGCTGGGCAACGAGCCCGGGCAGCTGCGCCTGCTCGACGGCGCGACCGGCATGCAGATCTATTTCTTCCGCGGCAACGCCTGGACCAACTGCCAGTCCAGCGCCGGCACGGCCGGCCAGATACGGGGCGTGCGCCTGGTGCTCACGCTCACGCAGCCGCGCGAGGGCACGGTGACGCGCAGCATCGCGCTGGGGGCACAGCCATGACGCGCCGCCGCAGCCCCGGCGCCCCGGCGCGACGCCGGCACCAGGCGGGCGCCGCGCTGCTGGTCGCGATGGTGCTGGTGACGGTGGTGACCACGCTGGCCGCGGGCATGGTGTGGCAGCAGTGGCGCGCGGTGGAGGTGGAGGCGGCCGAGCGCGCACGCACGCAGTCGGCCTGGATCCTCAACGGTGCGCTGGACTGGGCGCGGCTGATCCTGCGCGAGGACAAGCGCACCGGCAACGTGGACCACCTGGGCGAGCCCTGGTCCGTGCCGCTGGCCGAGGCGCGGCTGTCCACCTTCCTGGCCGCCGAGCGCAGCACCAACGCCGACGACGGCCCGGAGGCCTTCCTCTCCGGCGACATCACCGACGCGCAGTCGCGCTTCAACCTGCGCAACCTGGTGACCCAGGCCACTACCAGCCCCGGCTCGGGCACCACCACCAGCGCCCCCTTCATGCCCGACAAGGACCAGGTCGCCGTGCTGCAGCGGCTGCTGGGCACGGCGCTGGTGTCGCCGACCCTCGCGCTCCAAATCG
The DNA here is from genome assembly GCA_023410975.1 of Pseudomonadota bacterium. Classification (GTDB taxonomy): domain Bacteria; phylum Pseudomonadota; class Gammaproteobacteria; order Burkholderiales; family Burkholderiaceae_C; genus Azohydromonas. Next base: position 2,213 of record JAEYPG010000448.1, on the reverse strand, counting down.
CCAACCAACTGGCCCTGGCCCTGAACAACGACCCGCAGGCGCTGCTGTGGCCGCAAAGCTTCGACCAGCTCGGCTGGCTGGGGCTGGACGAGGCGGCCCGCGCCAAGCTCGCGCCGTGGGTCACGCTGCTGCCGCAGCCCACCAAGGTCAACGTCAACACCGCGCCCCGGGAAGTGCTGGCCGCCGTCATCCCGACGAACGGCATGGGGGCGGCCCAGGTGCTGGTACAGCAGCGCGAGAACCGGCCCTATGAGCAGAGCACCCTCGGCACGGCCGTGAGTCAGGCGCTGGGCCCGACTGCCACTCCGGCGCAGACGAACTGGCTGACCAACGCGTTGAGCGTCGAGAGCAATTACTTCGAGGTACGCGGCCGGCTGCGTCTGGGCGACCAAGTGCTGGTGGAGCGCTCCCTGGTGCAGCGCAACGGCACGGGACCGAACGATCTGCCCGTCCTGAGGCGCGAGCGGATCAACATCACCGCCGATCCCGCCGCGCTCCGTTAACGTGGCGGTTACGCAACTGCGGTAGCCTGCCTCCCCGTGCGCCGGCGCGGGCACCGTCCAATCATTGCAATGAAGCAAACCCGATAGCCTCGATCCATCCATGTCCATCCTTGTCGTCCAGATCCCGCCCCGCGAGCGCCTGAGCGCCGATGACGGCGCCGCGGCGCCGCGCGGCGGCGGGGATTTCGCCTACGTCCTGAGCCCCGACGGGCTGGCCGTGGGCAGCAGCGGCCGCTGCGCCGCGGCGCTGCTGCCGCGTGCCGACACGGTGCTGGCGGTGCTGGCCGATACCGACTGCAGCTGGCTGCGCGCCACGCTGCCCAAGGCCCCGGCGGCCAAGCTGCGCGCGGCGCTGCTGGGGCTGCTGGAGGAGTCGCTGCTGGAGGAGCCGGAGGTGGTGCACCTGGCGCTGGCGCCCAAGGCCACGCCTGGCGAGCCCACCTGGATCGCCGCCACGCACCGCCCCTGGCTGGCGTCGCAGCTGGCGGTGCTCGAAGGCGCGGGGCTGATGGTCGAGCGCGTGCTGCCCACGGCCTGGCCCGACACCACCCAGCCTCACGGCCACTTCAGCACCGTGCCGGGCGACGATCCGCAAGCCCCGCTGCGGCTGACCTGGTGCGACGCCGACGGCGTCACCGCGCTGCGGCTGCAGGGCAGCCTGGCGCGGCAGCTGCTGGCGCGCTGGCAGGCCGGCGAAACCCCGCCACGCTGGACCGCCACGCCCGCTGCCGCCGCCGAGGCCGAGCGCTGGCTGGGCACGCCGGTGCAGCTGCTCAGCGACGAGGAACGCATGCTGGAAGCGGCGCGCTCGCTGTGGAACCTGCGCCAGTTCGAGCTGATGCCCCAGCACCGCGGCATGCTGGCGCTGCGCGACGCCTGGCGCCAGTTCCGCAGCCCGCCCTGGCGCCCGGTGCGCTGGGGGCTGGTGGCACTGGCAGCGGTACAGGTCCTGGGCATGAACCTGAATGCGTGGCAGCTGCGCTCGGGCATCGAGCAGCGCCGGCAGGCGATGGACCAGGTGCTGCGCGGGGCCTTCCCGCAGGTGCGCGCGGTGCTGGACGCGCCGCTGCAGATGGAGCGCGAGACGCAGGCGCTGCGCACCGCCGCGGGCCGGCCCGGCGACGCGGACTTCGAATCACTGCTCTCGGCCGCCGCGCTGGCCTGGCCCGAGGGACGCCCGCCGCTGGACGGGCTGCGCTACGAGCCCGGGCGGCTGACGCTGCCGGCCACGGGCTGGAGCCCGCAGGAAATCGAGCAGTTCAAGGCCCAGCTGCGTCCCGGCGGCTGGGTGGTGGAGTCGGCCGAGGGCCGGCTCACGCTGCGTCCGGAGGGCGGGGCATGAACGCGACGGCCAACGAACAACTGCAGCGCGTGCGGGTCTGGCGCGAGATGCTGCGCGCGCGCTGGCGCGCCCTGGCCCCGCGCGAGCGCCGGCTGCTGAGCGTGCTCGGCGCGCTGGTGGGGCTGTTGCTGCTGTGGCTGCTGCTGGTGCAGCCGGCGCTGCGCACGCTGCGCGAGGCGCCGGTGGAAATCGACAAGCTGGAGGCCCAGTTGCAGCGCATGCAGCGCCTGGCCGCCGAAACGCGCGAGCTCAGCGGCACCGCGCCGGTGGCGCCGGCGCAGAGCCTGGAAGCCCTGCGCTCGGCCGCGCAGCGCCTGGGCGACCGGGCCAAGCTCACGGTGGCGGGTGAGCGCGCCACGCTCACGCTC
>JAEYPG010000444.1 GCA_023410975.1 Pseudomonadota bacterium | reverse complement strand
GTGCAGCTCCGCGCCCTCCGCGCATCGCCCCGGCCTCGGCGGGCGACGCGTCCTGCCACATCCCTCCTGCCGTACCTCCGCCTGCCGTGCTCTGGAAGTCCAGCTACCTCCTGCCCCGGATGCTTGCGCTGGCGGTGCTGAGCGTGCTGCCGCTGGTGCTGCTGCACGCCTACACCCTGTACACCCAATACCACCGGGCGGAGGAGGCAACCTACCGGGCCGTGCTGGGCCAGGTGGACCTGGCGGCCAGGACCGCGGACAACATCCTGGACCAAGCCGAGGCGCAGCTGCAGTTCATCGCGCGCCGGCGCCAGGCGCAACAGGGCGATGCGATGCAGTGCGCCGCGCTGCTGCAGACGCTGGTCCACGACGACCGCCTCGTGATCCGCTTCGACGTCCATGGCGCCTCCGGCGCGCTGGCGTGCACTTCGGCCGACGCCGATACCGATACGGCCGCCACCCACGCCGCCTGGGTGGACGAGGTGCTGTCCCGCCACGGCGCCTGGCTGTCGGAGCCCTTCCTCGCGGCGCGGGACGACGCCACGCGCCGCACGCACGTCGTGCGCCTGGCGCTGGCGGTGCAAAGCTTCGCCGCCCGCGGCACCGAGGTGGTCTCGGCGCTGGTGGACCTGGCGCAGCTTTCGGAATCCCTGTCGCCCGCGGCGCTGCCTCCCGGCAGCGTGCTGAGCCTCTACGACACGGACGGCCGCGTCCTGGCGCGCAATCCGGATTTCCAGCAGTGGATCGGGCGGACCATGCCGACGGCCATGGGCGACGAGGCCGCCCTGGACACGGGCCTGAACACGGCCATGGGCGTGGACGGCGTCAGGCGGCTGTACGCCCGCAGCCGCCTGCAGCGGCCAGGGCTGCACGTCTTCGCCGGCGTGCCCACCGCGGCCATCACCGGCCCCTTGCGCAGCGAGGTCACGCGCTCCGTGCTGGTGGCGCTGCTGGTGCTGGGCGCCGGGCTGGGACTGGCGGCCTACTGGTCCAGCATCGCCGGCCGCTCGCTGCGCCAGCTGGCGCAGGCCGCGGGCGACCTGGCGGGGGGACGGCAGGGGACGCAGATCGACACCCGCCTGCCCGGCGAGCTGGGGGCCCTCGCGGCGCAGTTCAACCTCATGCTCGAAGCCCTGCAGGCCCGCACCCAGGCGCTGCAAAGCTCGCAGCGCCGCGCGGTGCGGCTGAGCCAGCTCAACGAGGCGCTGTCGGCGACGGCCCATGCCGCAGTGCGCAAGGGCGATCCCGAAGAGCTCTACGGGAAGATCTGCCGCATCTGCGTCGAGACCGGCCAGGCCCGCGTGGCGTGGATCTGCGTGGCCGGCCGGCCCGTGGCCGTGGCGGCGGCCGACGAGCTGGGCCCCGATGCGGCCCTGCCGCGCGGGCTGATCGAAGGCGACGCCCGCAGCGGCCGGGGCCGGCGGTGGCACGCGCGCTGCGCGGGCGACGAGTTGGTGGTGGAGAACGACGTGGCCGGCGCGGCCGGGCTGGCGGACATCCGGCCGCTGCTGCTGGAGCGCGGCATCCGCTCCGCGGCCTCGCTGCCGTTCTCCGTGCGCGGCCGGCACGCGGGCAACCTGAACCTGTATGCCGACACGCCGGGCTTCTTCGACCAGGACGCCGTGCGGTTGCTGCAGGCCATCTCCGCGGAGCTGGCGTTCGCGCTGGAGGCGCACGAGGTGGAGCAGGCGCGCCTGGGCGTCGAGCGGGCGCTGGCGCAGCGCGAGCAGCAGCTCGCCGGGATCATCGACACGGCGATGGACGCGATCATCACCATCGATGCCTCGCATCGCATCGTCGTCTTCAACCGCGCTGCGGCGGAGATGTTCATGCTCGATGCCGAGCAGGCCATCGGCGGCACGCTGGACCGCTTCATCCCGCCGGATGTCCTGGCGCGGCATGAGCAGCCCGGGGAACGCTCCGCGCAGGAGCCGCAAGCGCAGCGGCGCTACAACGGTTCGGCCCTGCGCTTCCGGGGCGTGCGCTCCACCGGCGAGGAATTCCCGATCGACGCGATGCTGGTCAAGCTCGGCAGCGGCGAGGAGCTGCTGATGACGGCGGTGCTGCGCGACGTCAGCGCCTTCGAGAAGGCCGAAGCCGCGCGGCAGGCCGAGGCCCGCGCGGAGATGGCGTCGCGCGCCAAGACCGAGTTCATCTCGCACATGAGCCATGAGCTGCGCACGCCGCTCAACGCGGTGCTGGGCTTCTCACAGCTGCTGCAGGGCACGGCGCGCGAGCGGCTGACGCACAAGGAGCTGCAGCAGCTCGACATGGTCTTCCTGGCGGGTGCGCAGCTGCGCTCGCTCATCGAGGAGGCGCTGGACCTCTCGCGCATCGAGGCCGGGCGCGTGGAGCTGCGCATGGAGGACGTGGACCTGTGCGCCCTGGTGCAGGAGCTGATGCTGCTGCTGGAGCCACTGGCGCAGGAACAGGGGCTGCGGCTGGTGACACGCCCCGAAGGAGGCGGCGCGCTGCACGTGCACGCCGACGGCAAGCGGCTGCGCCAGGTGCTGCTCAACATCTTGAGCAACGCCATCAAGTACAACCGGCGCGGCGGCACGGTGTCGGCGGCGCTGCGCGAGGCCGGCGACCAGGTGGAGCTGGAAGTCGCGGACACCGGCATGGGCATGACGCCGCAGCAGCTGGAGAGCCTGTTCGAGCCTTTCAACCGCCTGGGGCGCGAGCTCAGCGGCATCGAGGGCACGGGCATCGGCATGGCGCTCACGCGCAAGCTGGTGGAGCTGCTGGGAGGCTCGCTGTCCGTCAGCAGCGAAGAGGAGGTGGGCACCAGCGTGCGGCTGGTCCTGCCGCGCGTGAAGGCCCGGCTGCCCGCCGCGGCGGCTGCGCCGGCTGTTGAGCGCGCAACTCGGCCGGGCGACGCGGCCGAGCCGCACGGGCGCATCCTCTACGTCGAGGACAACCCGGTGAACGTGATCCTGGTGGAAGCCATGCTGGCGCACTGGCGCGGCATCGAGCTGGTCAGCGCCCCGGACGTGGACTCGGGCGTGCGCCTGGCCACGGCCCTGCTGCCGGACCTGGTGCTGCTGGACATGCATCTCGGCACGTCCACGGGTCACGAGTTCCTGGCCCGCGTGCGCGCCGACTCGCGCACGGCCGCGCTGCGCGTGGTGGCGCTGTCCGCCAGCGCGATGCCGCACGAGGTGCAGGCGGCGCGGCAGGCCGGCGTGATGGACTACTGGACCAAGCCGCTGGACGCCGCGACCTTCCAGGCCGGCATCACCCGGCTGCTGGCCGTGCACGCTGGCGGCGAGGCCGGCTGACACGGATCTCACAGAGCCTTCGGCCTTTCCATCGCCGTTCGGGCTGAGCTTGTCGAAGCCCCGCTGCGACGTCCGAGCGCCTGCCCTTCGACAGGCTCAGGGCGAACGGGAAATACGCATGGGCTGCCGTGGCGGGTGCCTCAACGCAGCAGGTAGCCCAGCACCACCTCGCACATGTGCGAGAGCCGTTCCTGCAGCGCCTTGGGCGTGTCGGTGGGGCGGCCGAAGATGACGCCCAGCGTGTAGCGGTTGGAGAGGTAGTAGTAGCTCAGGCCGGCGATGGTGATGTAGAGCTGGTGCGGGTCCACGCCGCCGCGGAACACGCCCTCTTCGCGCCCGCGCTCCAGCACCTGCGCCAGCGTCGCGATCAGCGGCGAGTGCAGCTCCAGGATGCGCTGCGACTGCGCCAGGTGCCGCGCGCGGTGCAGGTTCTCGCTGTTGACCAGCGCCAGGAACTCCGGGTGCGCGCGGTGGTAGTCCCAGGTGAACTCGATCAGGCGCCGGATGGCCGTGGCGGGTTCGAGCTCGGCGAGGTTGAGCTGGGCCTCGGCGCGGCGGATGCCGGCATACACCTCCTCCAGCGCGGCCAGGAACAGCTTCTCCTTGCTCTCGAAGTAGTAGTAGATGAGCCGCTTGTCCAGGCCGGCGCGCTCGGCCACGTGCTCCAGCCGCGTGCCGCCCAGGCCGGTCTCGGCAAAGGCGGCGCACGCGGCGTCGAGGATGGCCTGGCGCGAGCGCTCGGCGTCGCGGGTACGGGGTTCGGTGGCGGTCTTGGATGGCATGGGGCAACTCTTCCGGCGGGCATTGTGACTGGTGCGCCGATGTCTCCGTGATTCCCTCAAACGGGAAATAAAGGCTTGAGAAGCTTGATCATCTTGTTCTGTTGTGTGGCTGATTGCGGGTAAACACCAAGATCAATGGAAGGCGCTGGCACTTGTTTATTCACGATTGAGTGAAATAAGATGACGCCATGCCGGACTCGCCGGTTAACAAGGAAGAGGAGACAGCCATGCTCAAGTGGGTTCGCACCGTTGCCGCCGCCGCGGCGGGTTCGTTGCTGATGGCCGGTGCGCTGCACGCGGCCGAGATCAAGGAGCGCAGCTTCAAGCTGGCACTGGTGGTGGACAAGGGCACGGCGCAGTACGACGGCGCGGAGAAGTTCGCCGAGCTGGTGGGTGCCAGGAGCGGCGGGAAGATGAAGGTCAAGGTGTTCGGTGGCGGCACGCTGGGCGGCGACATTCCGGTGCTGAGCTCGGTGCAGGGCGGCACGATCGAGCTCACGCTCACCAACGCCAGCCTGCTGCAGGGCATCGTCAAGGAGATGGCGGTCTACGACCTGCCGTTCCTGTTCTCCACCTACCAGGAGGCCGACGCGGTGGTGGACGGCCCGGTGGGCAGGAAGCTGCTGGAGCTGATGCCGCCCAAGAACCTCATCGGGCTGGCCTACTGGGAGCTGGGCTTCCGCAACATGCACAACAGCAAGCGGCCCATCACGAAGCTGGAGGACCTGCAGGGCCTGAAGATGCGCGTGATCCAGACGCCCATCTACCTGGACCTGCTCAACACGCTGGGCGCCAACGCCGCGCCGCTGCCCTTCCCGGAGCTGTACCCGGCGCTGGAGCAGAAGGCCATGGACGGCGCCACCAACCCGCCGATCACGATGCTGGTGCAGAAGTTCTACGAGGTGCAGAAGTACTACTCGGTGACGAACCACATGTACAACCCGCAGCTCCTCATGTTCAGCAAGAAGGTCTGGGACCAGCTCAGCGGCGATGAGCGCAAGGTGCTGCAGGAGGCGGCCGTGGAAGCCGGCCTGTACCAGCGCAAGGTCTCGCGCCAGAAGAACGCCGCGGCGCTGGAGGAGCTGAAGAAGCACGTGGCCGTCAACGAGGTCGCCCCGGCCGAGATCGCCCGCATGCGCGAGAAGGCCCGCCCCGTCTTCGCCAAGTACGCCAAGGCCGTGGGCGAGGACCTGGTCAAGGAGATGGTGGCCGAGGTGGACAAGGTGCGCGCCGCCGCGAAGTAACTGTGCACCGGCGCCAAGCAGTTCCGTCTACGGAAGCCAAGGCGCCATGCTCTCGTGCAGCGCACCAGCTCTCGGCTGGCTTCCAAAAGTTGTTGATTCAACCACCCGGCTCGCATCACCATGCTGCTCAACCTCTCCCAGCTGCCGCCCGACGGCGACACCTTCGACGTGGTCGTCGTCGGTGCCGGCGCGGCCGGCATGTCCGCCGCCCTGTGCGCGGCCCTCGACGGCGCCCGCGTGCTGCTGGTCGAGCGCACCGAATACGTGGGCGGCACCAGCGCGCTCTCCGGTGGCACCACCTGGGTGCCGGGCACGCACCACGGCCCGGCCGTGAACCCGGGCGACACGCTGCAGGACGCCGAGGCCTACCTCGACGCCGCCATCGGCACGCGCGCCCCGCGCCCGCTGCGCCAGGCGCTGCTGCGCACCGGCCCCGAGGCCGTGGCGCACGTGGAGCGGCACTCCGAGGTGAAGTTCCGCCCCTACCCGACGCACCCGGACTACATCTCCGAGCTGCCCGGCTCCACGCTGCGCGGCCGCGCCCTGGAGCCGCTGCCCTTCGACGGCCGGCTGCTGGGCGAACACTTCTGCCTGCTGCGCCCGCCCATCCCGGAGTTCACGGTGCTGGGCGGGATGATGGTGGACCGCAACGACATCCCGCACCTGCTGGCGATGAAGAAGTCGTTCAGGTCGCTGCGCTACAGCCTGCGCATCCTGGCGCGCCACGCCTCGGACCGCATGAAGTACCCGCGCGGCACGCGGCTGCTCATGGGCAACGCGCTGTGCGCGCGGCTGCTGTACTCGCTGATGCAGCAGCCCAAGGTGAAGCTGGCGATGCGCGTGGAGGTCGCGGCCTTCGAGCGCGAGCACGATGCCGTCACCGCGGTGACGCTGTCGCAGGGTGGGCAGCGCCGCCGCGTGCGCGTCACCGGCGGCGTGGTGCTGGCCAGCGGCGGCTTCAACCGCCACCCCGCGCTGCGCGCGCAGCTGCTGGGCCCCGACCCGGGCTGGTGCCCGGGCGCCGACGGCCCCACCGGCCAGGCGCATGGCCTGGTGCGCGAGCTGGGTGCCCGCTACGGCGAGGGTGCGCTCAGCCCCGCCTTCTGGGCGCCGGTGTCGCTGCGCAAGCGCCCCGACGGCACGCAGGCGGTGTTCCCGCACTTCCTGATGGACCGCGCCAAGCCCGGCATGCTCACCGTCGATGCCCAGGGCCGCCGCTTCCTCAACGAGAGCACCAGCTACCACCTGTTCGGCATCGCCATGCAGGCGGCCGGCGCGGTGCCGGCCTGGCTCGTCGCCGACGCCCGCGCGCTGAAGAAGTACGGCATGGGCATGGTGCGCCCGGGCGGCCAGGGCCTGGAGCCATACCTGGCCGACGGCTACCTGACGCAGGGCGCGACGCTGGAAGAGCTGGCCGCGAAGCTGGGCATCGACGCCGCGGGCCTCCAGGACAGCGTGGCCCGCATCAACCGCTACGCCGACACCGGCGTGGACCCGGACTTCCACCGCGGCAGCACCGACTACTCGCGCAACATGGGCGACGCCACGCTGGGCCTGCGCAACCCCAACATCGGGCCGCTGCGCGAGGCGCCGTTCTACGCCGTGAAGCTCTACCCGGGCGACATCGGCGCCGCCACCGGCTGGGCCACGGACGAGACCGCGCGCGTGCTCGACGCGCAGCGGCAGCCCATCCCAGGCCTGTATGCCGTGGGCAACGACATGCACTCGGCTTTTGGCGGCGTCTACGCCGCGCCCGGCATCACGCTGGGTCCGGGCCTGGTGTTCGGCTACCTGGCCGGGCGCCACGCGGCGCGGCGCGGCCAGGGCGGCGCCGAAGCCCGGCCAGCACAGCGCGTCCTGGCGGCCGCCGCCTGAACCGACTCCCTTCCACGAGGACCGACCCCATGAGCAACTTCCAGCTCGACGGCGCCACGCGCGTCGTCGCCATCATCGGCGACCCCATCGCCCAGGTGAAATCGCCCGCCGGCGTGACGCAGACGCTGCAGGAGCGCGGCGTCAATGCCGTGGTGATGCCGGTGCACGTCACGACCGCGGACCTGCCGGACTTCATGCGCGGCGTGGCGCACATGCGCAACCTGGACGGGATCATCGTTACCGTCCCCCACAAGCTCGACGCCTACCGCTGGTGCGCCACCGCCAGCGAGCGCGCGCACTTCCTGGGCGGCGTCAACGTGCTGCGCCGCAATGCCGACGGCTCCTGGCACGGCGACCATTTCGACGGCGAAGGCTACGTGCACGCCCTGCGCAGGAACGGCTGCGAGCCGCAGGGCCGCCGCGCGCTGCTGGCCGGCGCCGGCGGCGCGGGCTCGGCCATCGCGCTGGCGCTGCTGGAGGCCGGCGTGCAGGATCTCGCCATCCACGAGCCCGACGCGGCGCGGCGCCAGTCGCTGATCGAGCGGCTGCAGGCGCGCCACGGCGACAAGGTGCGTGCCGGCAGCGCTGACCCGCGCGGCTTCGACCTGGTCATCAACGCCACGCCGGTGGGCATGCAGCCGGCCGATCCGCTGCCCTTCGACGCCTCGGGCCTGGAGGCCGCCACCTTCGTGGGCGACGTGATCACCAAGCCCGCCGTCACGCCGCTGGTCGAGGCGGCGCGCGCCCGCGGCTGCGCCACTCAGGTGGGCGCGGACATGTTCGCCGGCGTGTGCGCGCTGATGGTGGAGTTCCTGCTGGCCGACGGGCCGCTCAAGGGTTGAGGGCGATGGCGGCGAAGTCCTCGCTGGCCGGCCTGGGCGCGCATGCCGGCCGTGCCCCGGCCGCCGGCGCCGCGCTGCCCCGC
>JAEYPG010000443.1 GCA_023410975.1 Pseudomonadota bacterium | reverse complement strand
GCTGCAGCGTCGGCAGCGTCTCGGTCTGCAGCCAGCCCGGCGTCGCGGCCGGCGCGCCTTCGGGCTCCAGCGCCGGCGCCTCGCTCGGTGCCAGGATCAGCTCGCGAAAGCTCGCCAGTGACAGCACGTTGCCTTGCTGGTGCCGCGCCACGGCGTCGAAGGCCATCGCCTCCAGCTCGCGCACGTTGCCGGGAAAGCGGTAGGTCTCCAGCAGTTGGATCAGCGCCGCCGGCACGGCGGGCACCGGCTTCTTGAGCGTGCGTGCCGCCTTCTTCACGAAGCTCTCCACCAGCAGCGGCAGGTCGCCCGCGCGCGCGCGCAGCGGCGGCAGCTGCACATGGTGCGTGCGCAACCGGTAGTACAGGTCCTTGCGAAAAGTCCCCTTGGCCACGCCGTCGAGCACGTCCACGTTGGTCGCCACCACGACGCGCGCGCGGCTGCGCTTGGGGCTGTCCGCGCCCAGCGGGTAGTAGCTGCCGTCCTGCAGCAGCCGCAGCAGCTTCACCTGGGAGGCGGTAGTGAGGTCGCCAATCTCGTCCAGGAACAGCGTGCCCTCGGCGGCGCTGGCGACCAGGCCCTCCCGCGAGCGCTCCGCGCCCGTGAAGGAGCCGCGCACGTGGCCGAACAGGGTGTCGGAGAACATCTGGTCGTCCAGGCCCGCCACGTTCACCGCCACCAGCTCGCCGCCGCGGCCCGAGAGCCGGTGCAGCGCGCCAGCGATCAGCTCCTTGCCGGTGCCGCTTTCGCCGCTGACCAGCACCGGCGCCGGCGACACGGCGATCGCCTCCAGGTAGCGGAAGATCGCCTGCATGCCGGCGTGCTGCGTAACCATGCCGGCAAAGGCCTCGGGGTCGCGCGGCGGTGCCTCCGACAGCAGGCTGTCCTTCAGGGACAGCAGCTCGGCCTGCAGCGAGCGTATCTCCAGCGCCCGCTGCACCGAGGACACCAGCCGGCTGCGCTCCACCGGCTTGACCAGGTAGTCCACCGCCCCGCACTGCATGCACTGCACGGCCGTGTCGAGGTCGTTGGTGGCCGTCATCACGATCACCGGCAGGTCCGGATGCTCGGCCCGCGCCTCGTCCAGCACCTCCTGGCCGCTGAGGTGGGGCATGTTGAGGTCCACCACCAGCACCCCCACCGGCCGCTGCGCCAGCAACGCCGCCACGCGGCGGCTGTCGTCGAGCGTGAGCACCTCGCGCACGCCGGCGCTGCGCAGCACGAGGCTGGCACTGTTGAGCAGGTGCGGCTCGTCGTCCACGAGCAGCACGGGCAGGTCGGCAGAGTCGGTGGTCATGGCGAAGGCTTTCCGTTGTCAAGACAGGACCGCGGGCGCCGCGGCGGGCGCGCCTGGCAGGGTGACGGTGGCGCGCGTGCCGCGGCCGGGCTCGGACTCGAAGTCCAGCCGCCCGCCGTGGGCCTGCACCAGCGAGAAGGTGACCGACAGCCCCAGCCCCGTGCCGCCGCTGTCGAGCTTGGTGGTGAAGAACGGGTCGCACAGGCGCTGCAGGTGCTCGGCCGGGATGCCGACCCCTTCGTCGCACAGCTCGATCACCACGCCGCCCTGGGCATTGCGGCGCGTGGCCGCGGTGACGCCGCGCGACGCGTCGGGCAGCGCCTCCAGCGCGTTGACGAGCAGGTTCACCACCACCTGCTCCAGCTGCTGCGCGTCGCCGCGCACGGTGAGCGGCTCGGCCGCGAGCTGCAGCTGAAAGTCGCTGCAGCGCTTGTGGATGGTGTGGCCCAGCAGCCGCACCGCGCGCCGCACCACGTCGTTGACGTCCACGGCGCTGGCCAGCGCGCCACGCTGCGGGCGCGCGAAGTCTTTAAGGTCCTGCACGATGCGGTCGATGCGCAGGGCGCCGTCCTTGACGTCGCGGATGAGCGTGAAGGCGTTGTCGCGCATCTCCGCGTAGGGCAGCCCGGCCAGCGTGAAAGCGCCGTCGTGTGCGTGGTGCTCGTCGAGCACGGTGCAGGCGTCGCGCCAGATGTCCGCCAGCAGCCCGGCGTTGAACAGCACCAGCTGGTTGGGGTTGTTGATCTCGTGCGCCACGCCCGACACCAGCGTGCCCAGCGCGCCGAGCTTGTTGGCCTGCACGAGCTGCAGCTCCTGGCGCCGCGCCGTTTCTTCGAGCTGCTTGCGCGCGCTGACGTCGCGGATGATGGCCGTGGCGAAGCGCTCCTGCGCCGTGGCCCAGGTGCCTATGGACGCCTCGAAGGGAAACTCGCTTCCGTCCTTGCGCCGCCCGGTGGCGGCCAGCGCCGGGCCTTGGACGCCGGCCTCCTGGTCCGTGCGCGGCGTCAGCGCCGCCGCGGTCTCGTGCAGCTGCGCGGGCAGCAGCCGCTGCACCGGTGTGCCCAGCACCTCGGTGTCGGCATAGCCGAAGGTGGCTGCCGCGGCCGGGTTCCACGACGCGATGGCGCCGCGGCTGTCGGTGGTGATGATGGCGTCGTGCGCCGAGTTTGCGATGGCGCGGTAGCGCTGCTCGCTCTCGCGCAGCGCGGCTTCCGCCTGCCGGCGCTCGCCGATCTCGCGGCTGAGCTGCGTGTTGCTCGCGCGCAGGTCGCGTCCGTAGGCGCGCACGCGCGCGAACTGCCGCATCAGGTAGGCCAGCAGCACCAGCGCCACGCCGAACAGCAGGTAGCGCGCGAGCTGCGCCTGTGCCTCGGCGCGGTCGGCGAACACGTCCACCTGCGACTGCACGCCGCCCAGGTCCTGGGTGACGGGCGTGGAGACGATGTCCTGCAGCAGCGCCACCACGCCGGGCAGTCCTTGCACCACCAGCCGGCCATGCGCCAGCAGCACGTGCAGCGCATCGGCCGGGTCGGCCGGATCAGCCGCGCCGCGCCCGGCCAGCCGCTCCAGCGCCGCGCTGAACTCCTCGGCCGTGGCGCCGTTGGGTGTCTGGATGAAGCGCAGGAAGGGGCTGGAAAGCGCGCCGACCTCCTTGCCCGCGCCGCCCTGCACGATGTTGTAGGTGAGGAAGGTGACGGAGTTGCGCAACAGCGCGTCCTCGCTCTTGAAGTCCTCCAGCCGGTCGAGCTGGGTGTCCAGCGAGCGCGACAGCCGTTCCAGCGCCGGTCCGACCGCGGTAGCGGCCGGGCCGGCGGCTGCCGTGCGCAGGCCCTCCAGAGCCGCGAGGAGCTGCTCGCGGTCGTGCGCCAGCGCGTCGTAGTTGGCCAGCAGCCCGGCGCGGGCGCGCAGCGCGTCGCGCGTGAGCTCGGCGTCGCGCAGCGCCAGCTCGCGCAGCCGTGCCTGCATGGTGCTGCGCAACGCCAGCTCCGGGCTGGTGCTGCGCCACAGCAGCCCCACGAGCAGCGCCAGCAGGAAGGCGACGAAGGCGGCGGCTTTCCAGATCTCCTTCATCGCGTCACCTCCGCCGGCGCGGGCGCGTGCAGCGGCCGGCCCTGGAACTCGCCCGTGAGCGTGCGCAGGAACTGCACGATGGCCTGCGTCTCGTAGTCACTGGGCACGCGGTCGAGCTGGACCTTGGCCATGGTGCGCACGGCGTCCTCCAGCGTCGCGGCGCGGCCGTCATGGAAGTAGGGCGGCGTGAGTTCCACGTTGCGCAGGCTGGGCACGCGGAACACCTCGCGGTGCCGTTCCTGGTGCGTCACGCCCCAGCGTCCCAGGTCGGCCTCCTCGCCCGGCCGGCGCCCGGGCTTGGTGTCGCGGAAGACGCCGAATTTCTGATACAGGTTGCCGCCCACGTTCACGCCCTGGTGGCAGGCCGCGCAGCCGAAGGACTTGAACAGGCGATAGCCCTCCAGCTCCGTGGCGCTGAGCGCGTCGCGCTGGCCGCGCAGGTAGCGGTCGAAGCGGGCGTTGGGCGTGATCAGCCCGCGCTGGTAGACCGCCAGCGCGTCCAGCACGTTGGGCCGCGTCACGCCGTCGGGGTAGGCGGCCTTGAACTGCTCCACGTAACGCGCGTCCGCGTTCACGGCCGCCAGCAGCCGTGGCCAGTCGTTGTCGAATTGCGCCGGGCTGCGGATCACGCCCTCGGCCTGCTCCTGCAGCGTGCGCGCCGAGCCGTCCCAGTTGAAGGAGGCGTTGAAGCCGCTGTTGAAGACGGTGGGCGTGTTGCGCAGCACGTCGCGGGCGAAGGCCGAAGGCGCGCGCGGCAACCCGTCCACACCTCCATGGTCCAGCGGATGGCAGCTCGCGCAGGAGATGTCGCCGCGCCGCGACAGCCGCGGGTCGCGGAACAGCCGTTCGCCCAGCGCCTGGCGTTTGGGATCCAGCGTCACCGTGGCGGGCAGCGGTGCGATGGGCTCGGCATCCTGCAGCGGGGCCGCGGCGGTGGGCGCAAGCGCCGCCAGCCCGGCGGTGAGGGCGGCGGGGAAGATCAAGCGGCGCATGGCTGCACTCCTTGGCTTTCGGGGGCTTCAGGCGCCGGCGTCTTCAGGCGGCAGGCCGCAGTCGGCCAGGAAGCGCCGGCGCGCCCGCCCATCGGCCATGCTGCGCGCGACCAGCCGGCACAGCGCGGGCAGGCTGTCGGCCACGGCGAGCGCGCGGCGCACGGCCACGC
>JAEYPG010000430.1 GCA_023410975.1 Pseudomonadota bacterium | reverse complement strand
ATCCGGGCGATGACCTGGTCGCTCACGACGGTGCCGCCGTCGGCCACGACGATCTCGCCCAGCACGCCGGCGGAGGGCGCGGGCACTTCCAGCACGACCTTGTCGGTCTCGATCTCGATCAGGATCTCGTCCTGGGCCACGGCCTCGCCGGCCTTCTTCTTCCACTGCAGCAGCGTGGCTTCGGCCACCGACTCGGACAGCTGCGGAACCTTGACTTCAACGATCGCCATTTGTCTTCTCACGGAATTGGGGGTGTGCCGGGCATGCGCCCGGCTGCCGCGCGGCATTTTTCGGTTGCGCCGCGCGTGCAGGAGACGGCGCGCCACACGGCGCGCCGCGCTTCAGTGCATCACTTGTTGAGCGTGTAACCCTTGAGCTTGGCGAAGGCCTGCTCCAGCAGCGACTTCTGCTGCTCCTGGTGCAGGTGCGCGTAGCCCACGGCCGGGGAAGCCGAGGAGGGACGGCCGGCGTAGCCCAGCTTCTGCCCTTCGCTCATGTTCTCGTGGATGTAGTGCTGCACGAAGAACCAGGCGCCCTGGTTCTGCGGCTCGTCCTGGCACCACACCACTTCCGTGGCGTTGGGGTACTTGCGCATCTCGGTGGCGAAGGCCTTGTGCGGGAACGGGTACAGCTGCTCGACGCGGATGATGGCCACGTCGGCGGCGCCCTTCTCCTCGCGCTTCTTGACCAGGTCGTAGTAGACCTTGCCCGAGCACACGATCACGCGCTTGACCTTGGCGGCGTCGATCTCGGCCTTGAGCTCGCCGATCACGGTGCGGAACTCGCCGCTGGTGAACTCGCTCACCGGCGAGGTGGCATCCTTGTTCCGCAGCAGCGACTTCGGGGTCATGATGACCAGCGGCTTGCGGAACTGGCGCACCATCTGGCGGCGCAGCAGGTGGAAGATCTGGCTGGCCGTGGTCGGCTGCACCACCTGCATGTTGTTGTCCGCCGACAGCTGCATGAAGCGCTCCAGGCGCGCCGAGCTGTGCTCGGGGCCCTGACCTTCGTAGCCGTGGGGCAGCATCAGCACCAGGCCGTTGGCGCGGCCCCACTTCACCTCGCCCGAGGCGATGAACTGGTCGATCACCACCTGCGCGCCGTTGGCGAAGTCGCCGAACTGCGCTTCCCAGATCACCAGCGTGTTGGGCTCGGAGCCGGCGTAGCCGTATTCGAAGCCCAGCACCGCCTCCTCCGACAGGATGGAGTCGATGACGACGAACGGGGCCTGGTTGTCGGCCACGTTCTGCAGCGGCACATAGGTGCCCTCGTCCCACTTCTCGCGCTTCTGGTCGTGGATCACCGCGTGGCGGTGCGTGAAGGTGCCGCGGCCGGAGTCCTCGCCCGACAGGCGCACGGCGTAGCCGCTGGCCACCAGCGAGGCGAAGGCCATGTGCTCGCCCATGCCCCAGTCCACGTTGATGTCGCCGCGGCCCATGCTGGCGCGGTCGTCGTAGACCTTCTTGACCAGCGGATGCAGGTTCACGCTCTCGGGGAAGGTCGTCAGGCGCTCGGCCAGGCGCTTCCACTCGGTCAGCGGGATCGCGGTGTCGGCGGCGTCCGTCCACTTCTTGCCGATGAACGGGGTCCAGTCGACCGCGTACTTGCTCTTGAAGTTGCTGAGCACCGGATCGACCGTGTGGCGGCCCTCGTCCATGGCGGCGCGGTAGGCCTTGACCATGTCGTCGCCCAGCGTCTCGCCCAGGCCCTGCGCGGCCAGCTTGTCGGCGTAGAGCTTGCGGGTGCCGGGGTGCGCGGCGATCTTGCGGTACATCAGCGGCTGGGTCAGCGCGGGCGTGTCCTGCTCGTTGTGGCCCAGCTTGCGGAAGCAGATGATGTCCACCACGACGTCCTTGCGGAACGTCATGCGGAACTCCAGCGCCAGCTGCGCGGCCAGCACCACGGCTTCCGGATCGTCGCCGTTCACGTGCAGCACCGGCGCCTCGATCATCTTGACGACGTCGGTGCAGTACAGCGTGGAGCGCAGGTCGCGCGGGTCGGAGGTGGTGAAGCCGATCTGGTTGTTGATGATCAGGTGCACCGTGCCGCCGGTGGAGTAGCCGCGCGTCTCCGACAGCGCCAGCGTCTCCTGGTTCACGCCCTGGCCGCCGAAGGCGGAGTCGCCGTGCACCAGCACGGGCAGCACCTGGGCGCCGGTCTTGTCGCCGCGGCGGTCCATGCGCGCGCGCACCGAGCCTTCCACCACCGGGTTGACGATTTCCAGGTGCGAGGGGTTGAAGGCCAGGCTCAGGTGCACCGGGCCGCCGGGGGTGGCCACGTCGCTGGAGAAGCCCTGGTGGTACTTCACGTCACCCGCGGGCAGGTCCTCGGGCGCGGTGTGCTCGAACTCGGCGAACAGGTCCTTGGGCATCTTGCCCAAGGTGTTGACCAGCACGTTGAGGCGGCCGCGGTGGGCCATGCCGATCACGATTTCCTGCACGCCCTTCTGGCCGGCCTGCTGGATCAGCTCGTCCATCGCCGCGATGAAGCTCTCGCCGCCTTCC
The DNA here is from genome assembly GCA_023410975.1 of Pseudomonadota bacterium. Lineage (GTDB taxonomy): Bacteria > Pseudomonadota > Gammaproteobacteria > Burkholderiales > Burkholderiaceae_C > Azohydromonas. Next base: position 2,777 of record JAEYPG010000430.1, on the reverse strand, counting down.
AGCGAGAAGCGCTTCTGGCCGACGTACTTGGTGTGCAGGTAGCGCTCCAGGCCCTCGGCCGCGGTCACGCGCTCCAGCACGTGCTTCTTCTGCTCGGCGGTCAGGGTCGGCTTGCTGCGGATGCTTTCGAGTCGCTGCTGCCACCAGCGCTTCTGCGACTGGTCGGTGATGTGCATGAACTCGGCACCGATGGTGCTGCAGTAGGTCTCGCGCAGCGCCTGCACGATCTGCCGCAGCGTCATCTGCTCGGCGGTCGTGAAATAGGTGTTGGTGGCGCTGAACGTGATGTCCATGTCGGACTCGCTCAGGTCGTAGAACGCCGGCTCCAGCTCGGGGATGCGGGGGCGCTCCTGGCGCTTGAGCGGGTCCAGGTCGGCCCAGCGCGAGCCCAGCGAGCGGTAGGCCGCGATCAGGCTCTGAACGTGGACCTGCTTGCGCGCGACGGCGAGGTCGGCGCTGCTGGCCTTGACGGCGAAGGCGTTGGACTTGGCGCGCTGCGCGAAGGATTCGATGACGGGCGCGTGGGGCACGTCGGGACGCTCGCTGCCGTCCACCGCGGGGACGTTCTGCAGGGCGTCGAAGTATTCGCGCCAGTTCTCGGGCACGGAGCCCGGGTTGTCGAGGTAAGCCTCGTAGAGCTCCTCGACGTAGGGCGCATTGCCCCCGAACAGGTACGAGTTCGCCCTGTACTGCTGCATCATTTTTCGCTCACCTTTCGCCTTGTCCACAAGGCTGTTGGCTGGTTCAAAAACCTTCCGCGACACGGCTTGACCGGTTGGCGGATTGCGACCCGCCTTCACTAGGATTCCGGTGAAGAAACCAGCAAAGGGGACGGGAAGGACCACTCAGGAAACGGTGGACTGTACCATCCTGCAAGCCTGGGATGACACCCATCTGGCGTCCGTGGAAATACGCTTTTGTTACGGCACGAACCAGCGCCTGGGTGCTTGAGCAACGTCATCCGGGGTCCGGCGGCGCACCGGCCCGGGACATCTCCTTGGCCCCGGGGCCGGCCGCCGGACGGCTCGGCGCCGTGACGCCCGTTCAGCTGCCCAGCACCCTGCGCCGCGCCGCCTCGTATTCCGCCCTGAGCTGCGCCACGCGCTGCGCCGCCGGCACCACCTCGCGCACCGCGCCGATGCCCTGGCCCGCACCCCAGATGTCCTTCCAGGCCTTGGCCAGCCCGGCGCCGAAGTTCATGGCGCTGGGATCGCTCTGCGGCAGCGCATCCGGGTCCAGCCCGGCGGCGGCGATGGAGCCGCGCAGGTAGTTGCCGTGCACACCGGTGAAGAGGTTCGTGTAGACGATGTCCGCCGCACGACCCTCGACGATGGCCTGCTTGTAGTCCTGCGCGGCACGCGCCTCCTCGGTGGCGATGAAGGCCGAGCCCATGTAGGCCAGGTCGGCCCCGCAGGCCTGCGCCGCCAGCACCGCCCCGCCGTTGGCGATCGCGCCCGACAGCGCCAGCGGCCCGTCGAACCACTGGCGGATCTCCTGCACCAGGGCGAAGGGGTTGATGGTGCCGGCATGCCCGCCCGCCCCCGCCGCCACGGCGATGAGCCCGTCGGCGCCCTTCTCCACCGCCTTGCGCGCGAAGCGGTCGTCGATGACGTCGTGCAGCACGATGCCGCCCCAGCCGTGCACGGCCTGGTTGATCTCCTCGCGCGCGCCCAGCGAGCTGATGACGATGGGCACGCGGTACTTGGCGCACAGCGCCATGTCGTGCTCCAGCCGGTCGTTGCTGCGGTGGACGATCTGGTTGATCGCGAAGGGCGCGGCGGGCGACTCGGGGTGCGAGCGGTCATGCGCCGCCAGCGCCTGCGTGATCTCGTCCAGCCACTCGTCGAGCTGCGAGGCGGGCCGCGCGTTGAGCGCCGGCATGGCGCCCACGATGCCCGCGCAGCACTGCGCGATGACGAGCTTCGGGTTGCTGATGATGAACAGGGGCGCGCCGATGACCGGCAGCGACAGGCGGGACAGCAGCGGTGGCAATGCCATGGAAGAAGCTCCCTCTCCTTTGTGGCCGGCCGCGCTCAGTACGCTTCCAGCGGCATCGCCGCCAGCGCGTCCGCGCCCTGCACGATCGCGTCGCGCCGCCCGGGCAGCGCGCCCAGCACGTGGTCGGCGAAGAAGCGCGCCGTGGCGACCTTGGCGCGCAGGAAGGCCGCGTCCTCGCCCTGCGCCGAGGGCAGCCGGGCCTCGGCCACCAGCAGCGCGCGCGCCATCTGCCAGCCCGCCACCAGGGCGCCCGCGAGCATCAGGTACGGCACCGAGCCGGCATAGACGGCGTTGGGCTGCGACTTGCCGTGCTCCAGCACGAAGTCCACCACGTCGATGAAGGCCTGGCGCGCGGCCGTGAGCCGGTGGTGCATGGCGCGCGCATGGGGACTGCCGCTGCCCGCCAGCTCGGCCTCCGTGGCCTCGATCTGCTGCGCCAGCCAGCGCGCGGCCTGGCCGCCGTCGCGCAGCGTCTTGCGCCCCACCAGGTCGTTGGCCTGGATGGCGGTGGTGCCCTCGTAGATGGACAGGATCTTGGCGTCGCGCAGGTACTGCGCCGCGCCGGTCTCCTCGATGAAGCCCATGCCGCCGTGCACCTGGATGCCCAGCGAGGCCACGTCCAGGCTCACCTCGGTGCAGTAGCCCTTCACCAGCGGCACCATGAACTCGTAGAAGCGGCGGTTGGCCTCGCGCTGCGCCGGGTCCACGTGCGCATGCGCCGCGTCGTGCGCCGCGGCGGCCACCAGCGCCATGGCGCGGCTGCCTTCGGTCTGCGCGCG
>JAEYPG010000416.1 GCA_023410975.1 Pseudomonadota bacterium | reverse complement strand
CCCCAGGGCAAGGGCAAGCAGGAACGTTGGTTCCGCACCGTACGGGCCCAGCTACTGCCCACCCTGACCGAGGCCGACACCGCCAGCTTGGAAGCCCTCAACCGCCGGCTGTGGGCCTGGGTCGAAGGCGAGTACCACCACAGCCCACACCGGGGCCTGGACGGGCTCACGCCGCTGGAGCGCTGGGCTGGCAGCGAGCAGCCGCCGCGCCTGCTTGATCCCAGGCTCGACCTCGACGAGCTGTTCCTCTTCGAAGCCAAGCGCCGCGTGCAGCGCGACCACACCGTCAGCCTCGACGGCCGGCTCTTCGAGCTCGATGCCGCGCTCGTGGGCCAGACCGTGACGCTGCGCTACGACCCTGCCACCGCGGCCGCGCGCGGCATCGACGTCTGGCACGACGGGCGCTTCGTCGAGCGCGCCCGGGCGCTCGACGCCTACGCCAACTGCTTCGTGCGTCGGCGCCGTCCCACTCAGAACCTGGAGCCCGACACGCCGGCTGCGACGCCTCGCCCCACGGGCTTGGCCCTGCGCCACCTGCAAGGCCCCAACGACAAGGAGCGGTGATGTACCTGACCCACTTCGGCCTGACGCACTACCCCTTCGAGCGTGCGCTCGAGCCAGACGAGCTGTTCGCCTCCAGCGCCGTGTGCGAGGCGCAGGTGCGGCTGACTCACCTGGTCGAGCTGCGCGGCATCGGACTGATCACCGGCGAGGTCGGCTCGGGCAAGACCACGGCGTGCCGCCGGCTCGCCGCCACGCTACACCCGGGGCTGAACCGGCTGTTCTACGTGCCGCTGTCCACGGGCAACGTGATGGACATGTACAAGGCCATCGCCTGGCAGCTCGGGCTGCCGGTGGAGCGCAACCGCGCCGCGGCCTACCGCGCCATCCACACCGAGGTCTGCCGCCTGGCCGTCGAATGCCACATCCACCCCGTGCTGGTCGTGGACGAAGCCCAGCACCTGCGCAACGATGTGCTGGAGGATCTGCGGCTGCTGACCAACTACGAGATGGACGCCGCGCCGCGGCTGTGCCTGCTGCTGGTGGGCCTGACCGAGCTGCGCCGGCGCCTGGCCATGGCCGTGCACGAGTCGCTGGCCCAGCGCATCGTCGTGCGCTACCACCTCGGCGGGCTCGCCCGCGACGAGCTCGGCGCCTACCTTGGCCATCGACTGCAGCTGGCCGGCACCAGCTTGCCGCTGTTCGAGCCCGGCGCCGTCGAGGCGCTGTACCAGGCCACCCACGGGCTGCCGCGCAAGGTCAACCGCATCGCCCACTACGCGCTCTCGGCTGCCGCGCTGGCCAAGGCACGGCAGATCGACCCTGAGCACATCCACCGCGCCGTCGAAGAAGTGCAATGAAGCGCCGCACCGTCCTCATGCCCATGCTGCTGCCCAGGATCTCCGACCAGGCCGCGGTGCAACTGCTCGACATCCTGGAGCAGCTGCTGGAGTGCGTGCGCCATCACTACGCTCCGCAGGTCGAGCGCTGGCAGCGCCGCCAGCGCGACACCGGCTTGCCCTTCGATCCCACGCCGCCTCCGGACGAGGACCTGCCGTTCTGATCCAGTTCGGTTCCCTCACCAAGCAAAACGGCCCGGCATCCCCGGGCCGTCTTCGTTGCCCATCCGCATTACGCCACCGTCCCACATTGCGTCACCTGGTGGCCCAATGCGGGAAGTCGTGCGTCCTGCATCACAAAGCTGTGTGGGAAAGACCTGGTGAAAAAGCGCGGGAGACAACAGTCGTCCTCGCCACCGCACTGCGCGGACCTCCGGTCCGCCCTGGAGCGCCAGCGCCTTCCCCGACGCACGCCTGGCGTTAGAGAACGCTGATGCCCAGGCTCGAAACCAGGTCGAGGACTTCTCGCCGCAGCGCCGGTGATGAGCCGATACAGGTGTCCTCGACCACGGTGAACGGCGGCCTGGGCATCCGCTGTTCGACGAGCATCAGGCAGCGAGCCGAGTCGTTGCGGCGAGAGGTGTAGCCGATAGCCGCGGCGCCGGGCCGCTGGATCAGGGCAGCCTCGGCCCACGGCCGGGTCAGGCCATAGTCCGCGGGAAGGCTGTCGATCAACTGGGCGCGGGTAAGGCCCAGGGCCGGCAGATCATGGCTGTGCAAGCTCACGTATTCGAACGGATCGGACAGCTGGATCCTGGCCAGGTACGACACGTCCAGCACCGTCTTGTCGAAGAAGGCCGCGGCCCCGAGAGGGATGTCGTGCAGCACGGACTCCAGGTACGCCCCTTCGCGGCTGTTGGCCACGTAGTAGGTGTGGGCCCGGCTGCCGTCGGCAAGCCTGATGGGGGCGAACCGCGTGCTGCCCCAGCCCTGGTTGAAGCTCAGCGCCGTGTTGGCGGTGTAGGGCGCCCTCTTGCTGTAGACGTGGTACCAGAAAGGCGCGTCCTCGCGCGTGAGTTGCCGCACGACGAACCGCTCGTCCACGCCCGGTGCGCGAGGGGGCTCATACGTCATGCGACATAGCTGGAGTTACGCAGACCGGCAGCTCGAACGACCGCCTCCTCGTCGTCCAGGAAATCCTTCGGTACTTGCGGACGGTGCTCGGGATCGTCCTTGCGCACCAGCCAGCCATTGGGGAAGTGAAACCAGGCCACGAGCGTCCAGGGGTCCGCCACGGGTCCGAAGGCCTGGAGGATGGAGCGGATGACGGGCAGCGGCTGCATGGCAGCATTGAACTGGTAGGCGGGGTACAGGTCCATGCCGCGCGGGCTCGCGACCGAGAAGATCCGGCCGCGGCGCTTCCAGTCAGCCACCGCCCGGGCGTGGCCGTCATTGGCCGCCTGGATCTCGGCGGCCGTGAGCCACGGCGTCTGCTGCGTGAGCAGCTTGATGGTCTTGTTGCGCTCGATGCGCTCGCGCACCAGGTCAGCGGACGGCGTGGCCACGCCCACCAGTAGCTGCGCCAGCCGATCCGCATCGGCCACGAGCTTGGGGCCAAGCACCTGCGCAGCCTTGCTCAGCGCCTCCTGGAGCGAGCTCAGGAGATCCGGCGTCATCTCCTGGGGCAGGTCGATCATCGCCGGCTGCTCCTTTTTCGGGAGCGACAGCGTCTTGATGAAGTCTTCCGAGACCAGAGCCATGCGCATCACAACTCCCTTAATCGCCACATATGCCGCATCTTAACAAGATGCGGCATATGTGGCATGCCTTGCTGTGACGTCTCTACGGTGGGGACCAGCAGCAGTTGCAGGGGAGGGGACTGACAGGCGGCGCAGCCCGGACCGGTTCGCGCACCCGGTAGACCGTGGACCTGCTGCACCGGCCGCGAGACTTCGGCCCCGCCGCCACGCCGGCCTGTGGACCGGTATGACCTGCGGTGCGGTTTCCGGTCGTGCGCGCAAGCGGGCCGTGGCCGAGGCGCAGGTCAAGCAGATGGAGAACGACGCACGGCTGAAGATGCTGGTGAAGCTCAGCAAGCTCCCACGCGTGTGGCTGACGCCAGCGTACCTGGGGAATGGTCCCGACACCGAAGCGGCCAAGCCGGCCGCGCAAGGGGCAACCGCAAGGTGGACTGGCTCCTGTGTCGCCAGCCGGCCCCTTGGCGCTGGCCTGCTCGAATGCTGCGTGGTGTGCAGCGCCAGCCAGGGCACGGACAACCGCGCCGGCAGTACCGCAGCGGCCGAACACTTGCGCGCTGTCGATGGCAAGCAGTGAAGCAGTAATGCACCCAGCGG
>JAEYPG010000388.1 GCA_023410975.1 Pseudomonadota bacterium | reverse complement strand
CGCCGGGGCCGGTGCGGCAGCCGCAGGCGCCGCGGCGGGGGCCGGGCTCGGCGCAGCCTCCGCAGGAGCCGGGGCCGGCGCCTGGGCACCGGCCGCGCCGGTTTCCATGCGCACCACCAGCGACCCTTCGCTCACCTTGTCGCCGATCTTGGCCAGGATCTCCTTGACCACGCCGGCGTGCGACGAGGGGATCTCCATGGAGGCCTTGTCGCTCTCCACCGTGATCAGGCTCTGCTCTTCCTTGACCGTGTCACCGGGCTTCACGAGCACTTCGATGACCGCCACTTCCTTGAAGTCACCGATGTCCGGGACCAACACATCCACCAAAGCCATGGGGATATCTCCGTTTGTTGTTGTGCGGCGCCGCGTCAGGCGTACAGCGGGTTGATCTTGTCGGCGTTGATGCCGTACTTCGCGATGGCGTCAGCCACGGTGCGCGCCGGCACCACGCCCTCGTCGGCCAGGGCCTTGAGCGCGGCCACGACGACGTAGTGGCGGTTGACCTCGAAGTGCTCGCGCAGCTTGAAGCGGAAGTCGCTGCGGCCGAAGCCGTCCGTGCCCAGCACCTTGTAGCTGCGGCCCTTCGGGATGAAGGCGCGGATCTGCTCCGCGTAGTTCTTCATGTAGTCGGTCGAGGCCACCACCGGGCCGGCGTGCGCGGCCAGCTGCTCGGTGACGTAGGCCACGCGCGGCGTCTCGGTCGGGTGCAGCAGGTTGAAGCGCTCGGCGTCCTGGCCGTCGCGGGCCAGCTCGTTGAAGCTCGGGCAGCTCCAGACGTTGGCGCCGATGCCCCAGTCGGCTTCCAGCAGCTTCTTGGCTTCCATCGACTCGCGCAGGATGGTGCCGCTGCCCAGCAGGTTGACCGTGACCTTGGCTTCCGCGGGCGCCTCCTCCAGGAGGTACATGCCCTTGATGATCTGCTCCTCGGTGCCAGCCTTCAGGCCGGGCATCGGGTAGTTCTCGTTGAGCAGCGTCAGGTAGTAGAAGACGTTGTCCTGCTTCTCCACCATGCGCTTGAGGCCGTGGTGCAGGATCACGCCGACTTCGTGCGCGAAGGTCGGGTCGTAGCTGACGCAGTTGGGGATGGTGCCGGCCAGGATGTGGCTGTGGCCGTCCTCGTGCTGTAGGCCCTCGCCGTTGAGCGTGGTGCGCCCGGAGGTGCCGCCCAGCAGGAAGCCACGCGCCTGCATGTCGCCCGCCGCCCAGGCCAGGTCGCCGATGCGCTGGAAGCCGAACATCGAGTAGTACACGAAGAACGGCACCATGATCCGGTTGTTCGTCGCGTAGGAGGTCGCCGCGGCGATCCAGGACGCCATGCCGCCGGCCTCGTTGATGCCTTCCTGCAGGATCTGGCCGCCCTTGTCCTCCTTGTAGTACATGACCTGGTCCTTATCGACCGGGGTGTACTGCTGGCCTGCCGGGTTGTAGATGCCGATCTGGCGGAACAGGCCTTCCATGCCGAAGGTACGGGCCTCGTCCACCAGGATGGGCACGGCGCGCGGGCCGACTTCCTTGTCGCGCAGCAGCTGCGTGAGGAAGCGCACGTAGGCCTGCGTGGTGCTGATCTCGCGGCCTTCGGCGGTGGGCTCCAGCACGGCCTTGAAGGTTTCCAGCGGCGGCACGGTCAGCTGCTCCTCGGCCTTCGGGCGGCGCGCCGGCAGGTAGCCGCCCAGCGCCTGGCGGCGCTCGTGCAGGTACTTCATCTCCGGCATGTCGTCGGCCGGCTTGTAGAAGGGCACCTCTTCGAGCTTGTCGTCCGGGATGGGGATGTTGAAGCGGTCGCGCATGGCCCGGATGTCGTCCTCGGCCATCTTCTTGGTCTGGTGCGCGGTGTTCTTGCCCTCGCCGATCTTGCCCATGCCGTAGCCCTTGACGGTCTTGATCAGCAGCACCGTGGGCTGGCCGGTCGTGTTCACGGCACGGTGGTAGGCGGCGTACACCTTCTGCGGGTCGTGGCCGCCGCGCTGCAGGCGCCAGATGTCGTCGTCGCTCATCTTGGACACCATCTCCAGCAGCTTGGGATGGCGGCCGAAGAAGTTCTTGCGCACGAAGGCGCCGTCGTTGGCCTTCATGGCCTGATAGTCACCGTCGAGGGTGTCCATCATGACCTTCTTGAGGATGCCTTCCTTGTCGCGCGCCAGCAGCGGGTCCCAGTAGCCGCCCCACAGCAGCTTGATCACGTTCCAGCCCGCGCCGCGGAACTCGCCTTCGAGCTCCTGCACGATCTTGCCGTTGCCGCGCACCGGGCCGTCCAGGCGCTGCAGGTTGCAGTTGACGACGAAGATCAGGTTGTCCAGCTTCTCGCGCGCGGCCAGGCCGATGGCGCCCAGGCTCTCGGGCTCGTCCATCTCGCCGTCGCCCAGGAACACCCAGACCTTGCGCTTGGAGGTGTCGGCGATGCCGCGGGCGTGCAGGTACTTCAGGAAGCGCGCCTGGTAGATGGCCATCAAGGGGCCCAGGCCCATGGACACCGTCGGGAACTGCCAGAACTCGGGCATCAGCTTCGGGTGCGGGTAGCTCGACAGGCCCTTGCCGTCCACTTCCTGGCGGAAGTTCAGCAGCTGCTCCTCAGTGATGCGGCCTTCCAGGTAGGCGCGGGCGTAGATGCCGGGCGCCGAGTGGCCCTGGATGTAGAGCAGGTCGCCGCCGTGCTCGGGCGTGGCGGCATGCCAGAAGTGGTTGAAGCCGGCGCCCAGCATCGTCGCCAGCGAGGCGAAGCTGGAGATGTGGCCGCCCAGGTCACCGCCGTCCGCAGGGTTGTGGCGGTTGGCGCGCACGACCATCGCCATGGCGTTCCAGCGCATGTAGGCGCGCAGGCGCTCCTCGATCTCGAGGTTGCCCGGGCAGCGCTCTTCTTCCTGCGGCTCGATGGTGTTGACGTAGCCCGTCGTCGCGGAGAAGGGCATGTCGATGCTGTTCTGGCGCGCGTGCTCCAGCAGCTGCTCCAGCAGGAAATGACCGCGTTCGCGGCCCTCGCTCTCGATCACGGCGGACAAGGCGTCCAGCCATTCACGCGTTTCCTGCGGGTCCTGGTCATTGGCTGCCGCACCGATGAACTGTTCAGGCAATGCCGACATGGGGGTGTCTCCTGTTGGGGGTCGGGCTAAAGGGTGGCGCAGTGTCGCACAAGCTTTTCATTTTTCAAATAGTGCGTTGCGATTTCATAATTTGAAATTTTGCTGCGGCGCGGCATGTCCGGGTGCCGCGGCGCCCTCCTTTGGGGGCTTGATAATCCGGGTGATGTCCGCTCCGTCCCCACCCTCTCCTGTCCGAGCAGCGCCGGCTGCGCGCCGGCGCTTTTTCGGCCACTGGTGGCGAAGCCAGTCGCCCGCGCGCCAGGATCGTTTCGTTACCGTGGGGCCTCTGGTCTCCGTGCTGTTGTTCCTGGCGGCGATCATTTCGGCCTTCTGGTATCTGCGGAACGAAGAGATCGAGCGCGAGACGGACTCGCTCAAGCGCGACACCGAGATCGCCCAGCAGCAGATCCAGCTGCGCCTGATCGACAGCCAGGAGCAACTGTTGCGCCTTGCCCGCGAGCTCGCCACGCGCACGGTGGACAGCCGCGGCTTCGAAGGCCAGGCGCGCAGCTTCGCCGCCGAGCGGCCCGAGCTCACGCAGCTGCTGTGGCTGGCGCCGAAGCGCCATCTCCAGGGCCAGTGGCTGGCGCCGGGGCTCGAAGGCTATGCCCGCGGCGACGCGCCCGATCCCTCGCTGCCGCTGGAGGGCCGCCGCAGCGAGCCCGAGCGCGCCTTCAGCACCGCGCGCGACCTGCAGGCGCCGGTCTATTCGCGCTCCTTCACCAACGGCGCGGGCATGGCCGTGTTCCAGGTGCACGTGCCGCTGATCGACCGCAACGGCTTCGTCGGCGCGCTGGTGGCGGAATACTCGGTGCAGGCGCTGGAGCGGCTGCTGGTGCCGGCGGAGGTCACGAAGCGCCATGCCATCTCCGTGCTGGACGAGGCCGGCAACGAGATCGCCGGCACCGGCGGCGTGCTGGGCAGCCACGCCGGCAAGCGCGCCGCCATCGTCCACGACGTGCCGCTGGCGCCGGGCGGCACGGGGCTGGTGCTGCGCGGCATCGGCTGGCGCACCTCCATCGGCCTTATCAGCAACACGCTGTTCTGGATGGTGGTGGCGCTGTCGGTGCTCACGGTGTGGATGCTGCTGGGCGCCTGGCGCCACATGCGCCGGCGCACGCAGATCCAGAACGCGCTGATCCAGGAAACCAACTTCCGCCGGGCCATGGAGAACTCCATGCTCACCGGCATGCGCGCCATGGACCTGCAGGGGCGCATCACCTACGTCAACCCGGCCTTCTGCGCCATGACCGGCTTCTCCGAGGCCGAGCTCATCGACCGGCGCCCGCCCTATCCGCACTGGCCGCCCGACCGCCTGGAGGAGAACGCGCGGCTGCTGCGGCAGGAGTTGCAGGGCCGCAGCCCCGCCGGCGGCGTGGAGGTGAAGGTCATGCGCAAGGACGGGCAGATGTTCGACGCGCGCATGTACGTCTCGCCGCTGATCGATCCCAAGGGCCAGCAGACCGGCTGGATGACCTCGATGACCAACATCACCGAGGCCAAGCGCATCCGCGACCAGCTCTCGGCCTCGCACGAGCGCTTCACCACCGTGCTGGAGGGCCTGGACGCGGCGGTGTCGGTGCTCTCGGTGGAGCAAAGCGAGCTGCTGTTCGCCAACCGTTCCTACCGGCTGTGGTTCGGCGCCGACGCGCGCGGCCACGCCCTGCTGGCGGGCTCGCCCCCGCAGCAGCCCGGGCCGGTCGAGGACTCGGTGGACACCTTCGGCGGGCTGCCGGTGCAGGAGCTCACGCAGGCCGGCTCGGACCCGCGCGAGGTCTTCATCGAGTCGCTGCAGAAGTGGTTCGACGTGCGCTCGCGCTACCTGCAGTGGACCGACGGGCGCCTGGCGCAGATGCTCATCGCCACCGACATCACCGCGCGCCACCAGGCCGAGGAGCAGCAGCGGCTGCAGGCGGAGAAGGCGCAGGTCACCAGCCGCCTGGTGACCATGGGCGAGATGGCCAGCTCCGTGGCGCACGAGCTCAACCAGCCGCTCACGGCCATCGCCAACTACTGCAGCGGCATGGTCTCGCGCGTGCAGGCCGACACCATCGCCAAGGACGACCTGATCGCGGCGCTGAAGAAGACGGCCCGCCAGGCCGAGCGCGCCGGGCAGATCATTCACCGCATCCGCGCCTTCGTGAAGAAGAGCGAGCCGCAGCGCCAGCCCTCGCAGGCGCACGCCATCGTGGAAGACGCGGTGGACCTCGCCGGCATCGAGCTGCGCCGCCGCCACGTGCAGATCCACACCTACGTCGCGCAGCGGCTGCCCACGCTGATGGTGGACCCGATCCTCATCGAGCAGGTGGTGCTCAACCTGGTCAAGAACGCCGCCGAGGCCATCGACATGGCCAAGCTGCCCCAGGCGCGGCGCCACATCGAGCTGCGCGTGGTACCGCGGCACACGCCGGAGGAAGGCGGGGTGATCGAGTTCAGCGTCACGGACAAGGGCCCGGGCATGAAGGAGGAGGTGCTCGCCCGCATGTTCGAGGCCTTCTTCTCGACCAAGGCCGAAGGCCTGGGCATCGGGCTGTCGCTGTGCCGCTCCATCATCGAGTCGCACCGCGGCAGGATGCGTGCGGAGAACATTTACAATGGAACCGCAGTCGTGGGATGTCGTTTTTCGTTCACCCTGCCGGTGGAGCCGGGTGCCCGCATCGAGCCTGCGGCACCGGCTACCGATCCCAACTCAACGACAGAGACAACCAGCCCATGAGCCTGATCCCCAAGAAAGGCACCGTTTACGTCGTCGACGATGACGAGGCGGTTCGCGATTCGCTGCAGTGGCTGCTCGAAGGCAAGGACTACCGGGTCAAGTGCTTCGATTCGGCCGAGTCCTTCCTCTCCCGTTTCGACCCCCGCGAGGTGGCCTGCCTGATCGCCGACATCCGCATGGAAGGCATGAGCGGACTGGAGCTGCAGGACCGGCTGCTGGAGCGCCGCAGCCCGCTGCCCGTGGTCTTCATCACCGGCCACGGCGACGTGCCGATGGCGGTGACGACGATGAAGAAGGGCGCGATGGACTTCATCGAGAAGCCCTTCAAGGAAGAGGAGCTGCTGTCGCTGGTGGAGCGCATGCTGGAGCAGGCGCGCAGCACCTTCAGCCAGCACCAGGAACAGGCCAGCCGCGACGCGCTGCTGTCGCGCCTGACCACCCGCGAGAGCCAGGTGCTGGAGCGCATCGTCGCCGGGCGGCTGAACAAGCAGATCGCCGACGACCTGGGCATCAGCATCAAGACGGTGGAGGCGCACCGCGCCAACATCATGGAAAAGCTCAACGCCAACACCGTGGCCGACCTGCTCAAGATCGCGCTGGGCGCGCACAGCAAGGCCGCCTGACCCTTTCACCAACCCCCCGAGGGCCGCGCCACGCGGCCCTTTTTCATTCCCAGGAGTTCCCCACCATGACCGCGCAGCTGATCGACGGCGTCGCCCTCTCGCGCCAGATCCGTACCGAGCTCGCCCAGCGCGCCGCCGCCCTCACCAGCCGGGGCCACACGCCGGGCCTGGCCGTGATCCTGGTGGGCGACAACCCGGCCTCGCAGGTGTACGTGCGCAACAAGGTCAAGGCCTGCCACGACACCGGCATGCACTCGGTGCTGGAGCAGTACCCGGCCAGCATGAGCGAGGCCGAGCTGCTGGCGCGCGTGCGCGCGCTCAATGAGGACGCATCGATCCACGGCATCCTGGTGCAGCTGCCGCTGCCCGCGCACATCGACGCGCACAAGGTCATCGAGACCATCTCGCCGCTCAAGGACGTGGACGGCTTCCACGTGGCCAGCGCCGGCGCGCTGATGGTGGGTCAGGAAGGCTTCAAGCCCTGCACGCCCTACGGCTGCATGCAGATGCTCAAGGCCATCGGCTGCGACCCGCGCGGCAAGCACGCGGTGGTGATCGGGCGCAGCAACATCGTGGGCAAGCCCATGGCGATGCTGCTGCTGCAGGCCAACGCCACCGTCACGGTGTGCCACAGCGCCACGCCCGACCTGGCGCAGCACACGCGCCAGGCCGACATCGTGGTGGCCGCGGTGGGCAAGCGCAACGTGCTGACGGCCGACATGGTCAAGCCCGGCGCGGTGGTGATCGACGTGGGCATGAACCGCAACGACGAAGGCAAGCTCTGCGGCGACGTGGACTTCGAGGGCGTGCGCGAGGTGGCCTCCTGGATCACCCCGGTGCCGGGCGGGGTCGGTCCGATGACGATCACAATGCTGCTGGTCAACACCGTCGAGGCCGCCGAGCGCGTGGCCGCCGCCGCGGCCTGATCCGTTTGCGAAGCAGGGCCGGCGCGCGCAGCGCCGCGGCGCCTTGTGTTGGCTCCCATTGCCACCACCTGTGCGGTTTCAACCCCCGCCTGCCCTGTCCATGTCCAATCCGCTCCTCGATACCCCCTCCTCCGAGCTGCCAGCCTTCGACCGCATCCGTCCCGAGCACGTGAGCCCGGCGGTGGATGAGCTGCTGGCCCAGGCCGGCGCGGCCCTGGAGCGCTCCGTGGGGCCGGACGTGCCGGCCGATTACGACGCCATGTCGGCAGTGCTGGACGTGGCCACCGAGCGCATGGGCCGCTCCTGGGGGGCGGTGGGCCATCTCAACCACGTGGCCGACACGCCTGAGCTGCGCGCGGCCTACAACGAGAACCTGCCCAAGGTCACGGAGTTCTACACGCGGCTGGGCGCCGACGAGCGGCTCTACGCCAAGTACAAGGCCATCGCGCAGAGCCCGGCCGCGCAGCAGCTGAGCGCGCCGCGGCGCAAGGCCCTGGCCAACGCCATGCGCGACTTCGTGCTTTCCGGTGCGGAGCTGCAGGGCGCGGCCAAGGAGCGCTTCGCCAAGATCCAGGAGCGCCTGGCCGAGCTCTCGCAGAAGTACAGCGAGCACGTGCTCGACGCCACCGACAAGTTCGCGCTCTACGTCGCCGATGAGCAGCTCGACGGCGTGCCGGCCGACGTCAAGGCCGCTGCCCGCGCCGCCGCGCAGGCCGACGGCCGGGACGGCCACAAGATCACGCTGCATTTCCCGAGCTATTTCCCGGTGATGCAGTACGGCACCAACCGCGAGCTGCGCCGCCAGCTCTACACCGCCTACGCCACCCGCGCCAGCGAGCAGGGCCCGGCCGAGCGCGACAACAGCGCGCTGATGGCGGAAATCCTGCAGCTGCGCCAGGAGGAGGCCGAGCTGCTGGGCTACCGCAGCTACGCCGAGCTGTCGCTGGTGCCCAAGATGGCTGACAGCCCGCAGCAGGTGATGGACTTCCTGCGCGACCTCGCCCGCCGCGCCCGTCCCTACGCCGAGAAGGACCTGCAGGAGCTGCGCGAGTTCGCCGCGCAGGAGCTGTCGCTGCCCGACCTGCAGGCCTGGGACGTGGCCTTCGCCAGCGAGAAGCTCAAGGAGGCGCGCTACGCCTTCAGCGACCAGGAGGTGAAGCAGTACTTCACCGAGCCCAAGGTGCTGGAGGGGCTGTTCCGCATCGTTGAGACGCTGTTCGAGGTGGCGATCCGCCCCGAGCAGGCGCCGACCTGGAACCCGGACGTGCGCTTCTTCCGCGTCGAGCGCGGCGGCCAGCTCATCGCCCAGTTCTACCTGGACCCCTACGCCCGCGCCGGCAAGCGCCCGGGCGCCTGGATGGACGACGTGCGCGGCCGCTGGCAGCGCCCTGAAGGGCCGCTGCAGACGCCGGTGGCGCACCTGGTGTGCAACTTCGCGCCGCCGGTGGGCGACAAGCCGGCGCTGCTGACGCACGACGACGTCATCACCCTCTTCCACGAGTGCGGCCACGGCCTGCACCACATGCTGACGCAGGTGGCGGACCTGGGCGTCTCGGGCATCTCCGGCGTGGAATGGGACGCCGTGGAGCTGCCCAGCCAGTTCATGGAGAACTTCGCCTGGGAGTGGGAGGTGCTGCAGCGCCTGACCGCCCACGTGGACTCGGGCGAGCCGCTGCCGCGCGCGCTCTACGACAAGATGCTGGCGGCCAAGAACTTCCAGAGCGGCCTGGCGACGCTGCGGCAGGTGGAGTTCGCGCTGTTCGACATGCGCATCCACGCCGAGGCCGGCGCGCCGCAGCGCATCCAGCAGATCCTGGACGAGGTGCGGCAGGAAGTGGCGGTGCTGATCCCGCCGTCGTTCAACCGCTTCCAGCACGCCTTCTCGCACATCTTCGCCGGCGGCTACTCGGCGGGTTACTACAGCTACAAGTGGGCCGAGGTGCTGAGCGCCGACGCCTGGAGCGCCTTCGAGGAAGCGGGCGTGTTCGACACGGAGACCGGCCGGCGCCTGCGCCGCGAGATCCTGGAAGCCGGCGGCAGCCGCACCGCGATGGAGAGCTTCAAGGCCTTCCGCGGGCGCGAGCCGAGCATCGACGCCCTGCTGCGGCACCAGGGCATGGCGGGCTGAGCCAGCCCAATGCAGGGCGCACGGGCGCCCTGCCCGCCGCACGGCCCTTAGAAACCCGCTGCCGCGCGCGTCGCGGCAGCGGGTTTTTCATTTCACTCCGGCCGCACCCCGGCCTTGGCCAGCAGGCGGCTCCACTTGTCGAGCTCGGCCTGCAGCTGGGCGTGGAAGTCCGTGCCGGCGGCCAGGCCCTCGGCGCCTTCCTGGCGCAGCGCCTCGCGCAGCGGGGCGCTTTCCAGCGCCTTGCCCAGCGCCGCGCTCAGCGGCGACGCCACGTCAGCCGGCGTGCCGCGCTGCGCCAGCAGCCCGTAGACCGGGGCGCATTCGTAGCCCTTGAGGCCCGCTTCCGCCAGCGTGGGACAGCCGGGCAGCGCTGGGTTGCGGCGCGCGCCAGTGACGGCCAGCGCCCGCAGCTTGCCGCCGTCGAGCTGGGATTGAAGCGGCGGCAGCGTACTGAACATCAGGTCCACCTGGCCCGACAGCAGCTCCGTGAGCGCCGGCGCCAGCCCCTTGTAGGGCACGTGCTGCAGCTTCACGCCGGCGAGCTCCTGCAGCAGCTCGCCCGCCAGGTGGCCCGCGCTGCCCACGCCGGTGGAGCCGTAGGCCAGGCGCGCCGAGCCGAAGCGCGCATGCAACAGCAGCTCCGGCACGTTGTGGATGGGGTTGGACGCCGCCACCAGCAGCGCCAGCGGCTGGCTGGCCACGGGCCCCAGCGCGACGAAATCGCTGCCGCGCGAGGGCGACGTGCGCGGGCTGGAAGCAGCCTGCAGCGCCAGCGTGCCGGTGTGCGCCAGCAGCAGCGTGTGGCCATCGGGCGCGGCACGCGCCACCGACTCCACCCCGACCATCCCGGCGCGCAGCTCCATCACGACCGGGACGCCCAGCTGCTGGCTCAGTTGCGCCGCCAGCGCACGCCCCAGCACCTCGCCGCTGCCGGCGGACGTGACCACCAGGCGGATCGGCGGCCGCGCAGCGGCTGCGCCCTGCGCGCGCGACAGCGATGGCGCCAGCGCGACGGCCAAGCCGCCCCACAGGAGCCGGCGCCGCGACGGCTGAAACCCCAGCCTCATGCCCAGACCTCGTATTGAAAGCGCTTCAGTCTAGGAAGCGGCACCCGCCGCGCCGTTGTGGCGAATACGCATGCACGGCGCCGGTGCGCCGCGCCGGCTCAGCGCCCCAGCACCTGCGGATTCACCGGCGTGGGCGGCATGCCGCCGGTGAGCGCGGCAATGAGGTTGTCGGCCGCCAGGTCCGCCATGGCGCGGCGCGTGGCGACGCTGGCGCTGGCAATGTGCGGAGTCAGCACCACGTTGCGTTGGGCCAGCAGTTGCGGATGCACCTTCGGCTCCCCCTCGAACACGTCCAGCCCCGCCGCGGCGATGCCTCCCTGCGCCAATGCCGACGCCAGCGCCGCGTCGTCCACCACGCCGCCGCGCGCGATGTTGGTGAGCGTGGCGGTCGGCTTCATCTGCGACAGCTCCTCGGCGCCGATGGCGTGGTGGGTCTGCGGCGAGTACGGCACCACGACGATGAGGTGGTCGGCCTCGCGCAGCAGCGTCGCCTTGTCCACGTAGCGGGCGCCGATGGGGGCCTCCTGGTCGGCCGGCAGGCGGCTGCGGTTGTGGTAGATCACCTGCATGCCGAAGCCCAGCGCGCCGCGCCGGGCGATGCCCTGCCCGATGCGCCCCATGCCCAGGATGCCCAGCGTGGCGCCGTGCAGGTCGCTGCCGGCGAACATGTCGTAGGCCCAGCGGTCCCAGCGGCCCTCGCGCAGGAAGCGCTCGGACTCGGTGATGCGGCGCGCGGTGGCCATCATCAGCGCGAAGCCGAAGTCGGCCGTGGTCTCGGTGAGCACGTCGGGCGTGTTGCTCACCAGCACGCCGCGCGCGCTGCAGGCGCCCACGTCGATGTTGTTGTAGCCCACGGCCATGTTGCACACCGCGCGCAGCTGCGGGTTGGCGTCCAGCAGCGCCGCGTCGATGCGCTCGCTCAGCGTCACGAAGGCGCCGGCCTTGCCCTGCAGCCGCGCGCGCAGCTCATCGGGCGTGTAGATGTGATCCGCCGGGTTCTCCTCGACCTCGAAGTGCTGCGCCAGGCGCTGCACGACCTCGGGGAACACCTTGCGGGCCACCAGCACGGCGGGCTTGTCGGACATGGCTTGTCTCCAGGATGGCGTGTGGGTACGAAACGGGTGGTTCTCAATGGAACCAGATCAGCGTCATCAGTGCGAACAGCGGCAGCAGCACGACGCTGGACCAGGCCATGTAGCCGAAGAAGCTGGGCATGCGGATGCCGCGGTCCTCGGCGATGGCCTTGACCATGAAGTTGGGCGCGTTGCCGATGTAGCTGTTGGCACCCATGTACACCGAGCCGGCGGAGACGGCCGCCAGCGTGGGCGCCAGCGCGTTCATGAGCAGCTGCGGATCGCCGCCGGCGAGGTTGAAGAACACGAGGTACGTGGGCGCGTTGTCCAGGAAACTGCTCAGCAGCCCGCTGGCCCAGAAGTACGCCCAGGGCAGCGGCTGCCCGTCGGCGCCGGTGACGGCCTGCACCACGGCGGCGAAGGCTCCGGCCTCGCCGGCCTTGAGCATGGCCAGCACCGGCAGCATGGTCAGGAAGATGGCGGCGAAGAGTTTCCCCACTTCCTGCATCGGCGCCCAGGAAAACTGGTTCGCAAGGCGCGCCGCGGCAGGCGTGAGCACCAGGGACAGCACCGTCACGGCGATCAGCCCCAGGTCGCGCACCAGGGACTGCAGCTCGACCTCGGTGCCGGCGACGTTCCAGCGCAGCCCCGGCTTCCAGGTGCCGCTCATCAGCACCAGCCCCACCACGACCCCCAGCAGCAGCAGGTTGAGGCCGCCAAGCATGCCCAGGCGCTGCGTGTCGGGCGTGGGGTCCTGCGGCAGCACGCCCTCGCGCCGGTAGTACCAGCTGTCCAGCGCGTAGAAGATCGCCAGCAGCGCGCCGACCAGGAACAGCGTCTCGGGCAGCAGGTGGCGGAAGGTCCAGTCGAACTCCACGCCCTGCAGGAAGCCCAGGAACAGCGGCGGATCACCCAGCGGCGTGAGCGATCCGCCCGCGTTGCTGACGATGAAGATGAAGAACACCACCACGTGCGAAACGTGGCGGCGGTTGTCGTTGGCGCGGATGAGCGGGCGGATCATCAACATCGAGGCGCCGGTGGTGCCCATGACGCTGGCCAGCGCTGCCCCGATGGCCATGAGCGCGCAGTTCACGCCCGGGCTGCCGTGCAGGTTGCCGCGGATGTAGATGCCGCCCGCGGTGGTGAACAGCGCGGTCAGCAGGATCACGAAGGGCAGGTATTCGCCCAGCAGCGTGTGCACGAAAGCCGCGCCCGCGGCGCCGGGGCCGAACACCGCCGCGAAGGGCACGAGAAAGGCCAGCGCCCAGCCCAGCGCGACCTTGCCGTAGTGGTGATGCCACAGGCGCGGCAACAGCAGCGGCATCAGCGCGATGGACAGCAGCATCCCGGCAAAGGGCAAGGCCCACCAGGCGGACAGTTCGCGGCCGTCGATCTCGGCCGCACCGGCCCACAGGGGAAACAGCAGCGCGGTGCAGGCGGCCCGGCGGACCGCGGCGACAGGGAGCTTGGACATCGGGGCGTTCAGGCCACTCGGGACGCCGGGAACGGCGCGGGGCGGCCGGGCTTTTTTGGAGCCGGGCATTCTAGGGATGCCCGGCCTGCCTCCCGGAACCGGCGGCGCCGGGCATCGCGCCGCTTCAGGAGCCATCCCAGCCCGCGGTACCGGCGCGGGCCAGCCATGCACTCCAGCTCTGCCGGGCCAGCTGCAGCGTGCGGAACTGCAGTTCCACCATCTGCGCCAGGTCGCGTCCGTAGCCGCCGGCCATGCTCAGTGCCACCGGCACGCCACGCTCGCGGCAGGCCTGCAGCACGCGGCGGTCGCGCTCGGCCATGCCGCAGGCACTGAGCTTGAGGCGGCCGAGGCGATCGTTCTCGTGCGGATCGGCGCCGGCCAGGTAGAAGGCCAGCCTGGGCGGCGCGTCGGCGTGGTGCGCCCACAGCCGCTCCAGCGCACCGTCCAGCGCCTCCAGGTAGGCGTCATCCGTGCAGCCGTCCGGCAGCTCGACGTCGAGGTCGCTGGTTTCCTTGCGGAACGGGAAGTTGCGCGCGCCGTGCAGCGAGAGCGTGAAGACGCTGTCGTCGTCGCGAAAGATGGCGGCGGTGCCGTTTCCCTGGTGCACGTCCAGGTCGATCACGGCCACGCGCAGTTGCCGCCGCGTGCGGCGATGCGCCTCAGCCTGCATCAGCCGCGCCGCCACCGCCACGTCATTGAAGACGCAGTAGCCGCTGCCCTTGAATGCGTAGGCGTGGTGCGTGCCGCCGGCCAGGTTGGCCGCCACACCCTCGTCCAGCGCGGCACGCGCGGCGGCGATGGTGGCGCCCACCGAGCGCCGCGCCCGCTCGGCCATGCGCGGCGACCAAGGAAAGCCGATCTCGCGCTGCTCGGCCGCGCTCAGCAGCCCCTCGGCCACCGCCGTGACGTAGCGCGGCTCGTGTGCCAAGGCGAGCTCGCCGTCACTGGCCGCGGGAGCCGGCCGCAGCCGGATGCCGGGCTCGGTCGCCACGCGCTCGCGCAGCAGTGCGTATTTCGCCATCGGAAACCGGTGCCCCTCGGGCAGCGGCAGCACGAACTGGTCTGCGTAGAAAGCCTGCATCCGGCCATTGTGCGCAGCGCTGCGCCCGCCTCGTCCCTGGCGGGACAACCGCGCCAGCGTGGCAAAGACGCCAAAGACCTTGCTGCGGTGCAGCAAAAAATTCTTGCGTGCAGGAACGATGCCTCTATACTTGCACCCATGCTGCACTGCAGCAAAAGCTCCTCCCCTATCCCTCAACCCTGTCGGAGACTGAAATGCTGAACGTGAACGCCGAACAATTCATCGCTGCCCAGAAGGCCAACGTCGAGGCCGCTTTCGGTCTGGCCAACAAGGCTTTCGAAGGCGTGGAGAAGGTCGTCGAACTGAACGTGCAGGCGGCCAAGTCCGCGCTGAACGACGCCGCCGAAAACACCAAGGCTGCCCTGTCTGCCAAGGACGCCCAGGAGCTGCTGTCGCTGCAAGCCAGCCTGCTGCAGCCCGCCACCGAGAAGGCCGTGGCCTATGGCCGCCAGGTGTATGACATCGCCGCCGCCACCAATGCCGAGGTGAGCAAGGTCGTCGAGGCCCAGCTGGCCGACCTGCAGAAGAACATCCTGGCCGTCGTGGACAGCGCCGTGAAGAACGCCCCGGCCGGTTCCGAGAACGCCGTTGCCCTGGTGAAGTCTGCCGTGGCCGCCGCCAGCAACGCCTACGAAAGCGTGCAGAAGGCTGCCAAGCAGGCTGCCGAAGTGGCCGAGTCCAACTTCCAGGCCATGACCACCAGCGCCGTCAAGGCCTCGCAAGGCGTTGCCGCCAACGCCAAGGCCGCCGCCAAGCGCGCCGCCTGAGCACTGTCCGCTTGGTCAACCTTGATGCGCGGCCGGGCGCCAGCCCGGCTGACGAGGCGGTTTCGATGCCGCCGCGATAGGTTGTCTCCTCGGTACCTGGGGAAAGTGGTTTCAGGGTACCTTCAGCCCGGCGCCCGCCGGGTTTTCTTTTTGGCGGCCGCCCGGCCAGCCACATTCGCAGACGAAGCCGGCCTCGCGCCGGCGTTGTCGCTTACTGGCTCTGCAGCGCGATGCGCTGGCGCAGCTGCGGCAGCAGCGACTGGGCCACCTCGCGCCCGGCCTGGATGGCGCGCTTGCGCGCGGTGAAGTCCGCGCTGCCCACGCCGTCGAGCCGCGGACGCAGCACCAGGTCGGCCTCCTTGAGCTCGAAGGTGTTGATGCTGCGGCCCATGATGGAGAAGGTCTGCAGCAGCATGCGCATGGCGTCGCCCGTGGGCTGGCCGTCGGGCGGGCTGGTGATGTCCACCGCCACTACCAGCTCCGCGCCCATCTGGCGCGCGAAACGCACCGGCACCGGGGACACGAGGCCGCCGTCGACGTACTCGCGGTTGCCGATGCGCACCGGCTGGAACACCGCCGGCACCGCGCTGGAAGCACGCACCGCCGTGGCCGTGTCGCCGCGCTGGAACAGGATTGGCGCGCCGCTGTCGAGGTCGGTGGCCACGATGCCCAGCGGCAGCTTCATCTGCTCGATGGTCTTGGCGCCGGTGTGCTCGCGCACGTAGCGCGCCAGGGCCTCGCCGCGCAGCAGGCCGCGTCCGGGGTAGGCCCAGTCGGTGATGGCCGACTCGTCCATCGCCAGCGCAAGCTCGCCCAGCTGCCGGCCGTTGAGCCCGCTGGCGTACAGCGCCGCCACCAGGCTGCCCGCCGAGGTGCCGACCACGAGGCTGGGACGGATGCCGGCCTCCTCCAGCACCTGGATCACGCCGATGTGCGCAAAGCCACGCGCCGCGCCGCCGCCCAGCGCCAGGCCGATGCGCGGCGGGTCGCGCGGCACCAGCGGCTTGGCAGGCGCGGACCCTGCCGGCGTGGAAGCAATCGGCGGCGGAACGTTGGTGACGACGGTGGGCGGCACGCTCTGGCAGGCCGCCAGCGCCAGCAGCGGCACAAGGCCCAGCACATGCCTGCGCTGCATGAAAGAGCTTCTGAACATGAGGCCGAATTTTAAGAAGCCCCTGCTGCAACACCCAGGCACAAGTTCATAGTTGCACTTCCTTATAAGCAAAGAACTTTTCTGTTCTTCCTTAATATAAGGGCAGTTCCTACAGTTCAGCTTCAAGCAGCGTGTTACGCCTGCACAACATCTGAGTTCCGGGCCGGTCCACTTCTGCACGCGGGGCAGCACGCGGCGCGAACAGCCACCGGAAGAAAGCGATCCACCGAGATGTACAAGTACACCGACTTCGACCGTCAGTTCGTGCGCGCCCGCGCCGCGCAGTACCGCGACCAGCTTGAGCGCAACCTGCGCGGCGAGCTCGGGGACGACGAGTTCCGTCCGCTGCGCCTGCAGAACGGCTGGTACATCCAGCGCCACGCGCCGATGCTGCGCGTGGCCGTGCCCTATGGCGAGCTCAACAGCCGCCAGCTGCGCCAGCTCGCGCGCATCGCCCGCGAATACGACCGCGACTACGCCCACTTCACCACGCGGCAGAACTGCCAGTACAACTGGATCCCGCTGCACCAGTCCGCCGAGGTGATGGAGCTGCTGGCCGAGGTGGACATGCACGGCATCCAGACCAGCGGCAACTGCATCCGCAACATCACCACCGATGCGCTGGCCGGCATCGCGCCGGACGAGGCGGTGGACCCTCGACCCTACGCCGAGGTGCTGCGCCAATGGAGCACGCTGCACCCCGAGTTCGCCTTCCTGCCGCGCAAGTTCAAGATCGCCATCACCGGCGCCACCGAGGACCGTGCCGCCATCCAGTGGCATGACATCGGCCTGCAGCTGGTGAAGAACGAGGCCGGCGAAGTCGGCTTCAAGGTGTTCGTGGGCGGCGGCATGGGCCGCACGCCGGTGGTGGCGGTGGAGATCAACGCCTTCGTGCCGTGGCAGCAGATCCTCGTCTACATCGAGGCCATCGTGCGCGTCTACAACCGCTACGGCCGGCGCGACAACCTCTACAAGGCCCGCATCAAGATCCTGGTGAAGGCCGAGGGCCAGAAGTTCTTCGACGCCGTCAACGAGGAGTTCCGCAAGATCCTGGAAGTGGACGCCGAGGGCGCCGCGCACCTGATCCCGCTGCGCGAGCTCGAGCGCGTCTCCGCCCACTTCACCCTGCCCCAGGGCGTGCGCCCGGCGACCGGCGGCTTCCAAGCCGGCCGCTACGGCGACCAGCAGCAGGCCTTCGCCCGCTGGCTGGAGCGCAACGTGCACGCGCACAAGGTCAGCGGCTACCGCGCCGTGACGCTGTCGCTCAAGCGCGTGGGCCAGGCCCCCGGCGACACCACCTCGGCGCAGATGGACGCCGCAGCCACCATGGCCGACCGCTACTCGCTGGGCGAGCTGCGCGTGACGCACGACCAGAACCTGCTGCTGCCCTGGGTGCGCGAGGCCGACCTCTACGCCGTGTGGCATGCCGCCAAGGACGCGGGCTTCGCCGTGCCCAACATCGGTCTGCTCACCGACATGATCGCCTGCCCCGGCGGCGACTTCTGCGCCCTGGCCAACGCGCGCTCCATCCCCATCGCCGCGGCGATCACCGAGCGCTTCCAGGACCTGGACGAGCTCTGGGACATCGGCGACATCGATCTGCACATGAGCGGCTGCATCAACTCCTGCGGCCACCACCACAGCGGCCACATCGGCATCCTCGGCGTCGACAAGGACGGCAGCGAGTGGTACCAGATCACGCTGGGCGGCTCCGACGGCTCCGCGCTCTCGGGCAAGACGGTGGCCGGCAAGGTCATCGGCCCGTCCTTCGCCGCCGACGAGGTGCCGGACGTGATCGAGGCGCTCATCGACACCTACCGCGCCCAGCGCACCGAGGGCGAGCGCTTCATCGACAGCGTGCGGCGCCTGGGGATCGCCCCGTTCAAGACCGCCGCCGACGCCGTGCGCAGCGCCACCGCCGTGCGTGGCGAAGCCGTGCCTGCCTGACAACAAAAAGCCTTCGGAAGTTGGACCCCATGAAATTCATCGATTCCCAGAACGACCGCTGGCAGCAGGTCCAGGGCGAGGACGGCCCGCAGTCGCATCCCACGCCCGCGCCGCACCGGCTGCTGACGCTGGAGCAATGGCACGCCGTGCGCGCCGAGTGGCCGCAGGGCGTGGCCGTGGGCGTGATGCTGCCCAACGATGCCGACGTGGAAGACCTGGCCGAGGACCTGCCGCGGCTGGCGCTGGTGGCGCTGAAGTTCCCGAAGTGGGTGGACGGCCGCGCCTACTCGCAGGCGCGCCTGCTGCGCACGCGCTACGCCTACAAGGGCGAGCTCCGCGCCACCGGCGAGGTGCTGGTGGACATGCTGCCGCTGCTGCAGCGCACCGGCTTCGACGCCGCGCAGCTGCGCGCCGACCAGAAGATCGAGTCCGCGCGCCGCGCGCTGGGCTTCTTCGGCGGCCATTACCAAGGGGACACGGTGCATCCCCAGCCGCTGTTCGCCCGCAACGAATCGCAGCCTTACGTCCGGAGCTGATCGCCATGAGCGCCATCGACCTGCATGCCCGTCCCAGCGCCGACTTCGAGTCCAAGGTCGCCCGCGCCCTGGACCTGCTGCGTGACGCCGCCGAGCGCTTCCCCGGCCGCGTCGTGCTGGCCAACAGCCTGGGCGCCGAAGACATGGTCCTGACGGACCTGATCGGCCGCCACCAGCTGCCCATCGCGCTGGGCACGCTGGACACCGGCGTGCTGCACACCGAGACGCTGGCGGTGCTGCCGCGCATCCGCGAGCGCTACGGCATCGAGGTCGAGGTGTACCGCCCGGTGCAGGAAGCCGTGATCGAGTTCGTGGGCCGCCACGGCGAGCGCGCCATGTACGAGAGCGTGCAGCTGCGCAAGGGCTGCTGCGGCGTGCGCAAGCTGGAACCGCTGTCGCGCATGCTGGCCGAGCGCGATGCATGGGTCACCGGCATGCGCCGCGAGCAGTCGGACAACCGCGGCAACGTGCCGTTCGAAGACCAGGACGACAAGGGCCGGGTGAAGTTCAACCCGCTGGCCGACTGGACCTGGGGCGACGTGTGGCACTACATCAAGCTGCACAACGTGCCCTACAACGCGCTGCACGACGATTTCTTCCCCAGCATCGGCTGCGCGCCGTGCACCCGGGCCATCTCGCTGGGCGAGCCCTTCCGCGCCGGCCGCTGGTGGTGGGAGGACGAGTCGGCCAAGGAATGCGGGCTGCACGTCAAGCAGAGCCCGCTGCCGGCCTGAGGCGGCACTGAGCTGATGGGCCGGGTGGTCTTCATCGGCGCCGGCCCCGGCGCGGCGGATCTCATCACCGTGCGCGGCGCGCAGCGGCTGGCCGCGGCGCAGGTCGTGCTCTACGACGCGCTCACCGATCCCGCGCTGCGCGAGCTCGCGCCGCAGGCGCAGTGGCTGGACGTGGGCAAGCGCGGCTACCGCGACAGCACCGGCCAGGCGCGCATCAACGCGCTGCTGGTGGAGCAGGCGCAGCAGCACGCGCTGGTGGCGCGGCTCAAGGGCGGCGACCCGAGCATCTTCGGCCGGCTGGAGGAAGAACTGCTGGCGCTGCAGGCCGCGGGCATCGAGTGCGAAGTGGTGCCCGGCGTGACGGCGGCGATGGCGGCGGCGGCGGCGACGCAGCGGCCGCTCACGCGCCGCGGGCGCGGGCGCAACGTGAGCCTGAGCACGGCCATGACGCGCGCGGGCACGCTG
>JAEYPG010000379.1 GCA_023410975.1 Pseudomonadota bacterium | reverse complement strand
GCCCAGCACCGCGTGGGCGCAGCCGCCGATCACCACGCCCCAGAAGGCCGCGCCCAGGCCCCAGAGGGTGAGGCCCGAGGCCGTGACGAGGAAGGTCACGATGGCCGCCTCGCGGTGCTCGGGGTCGCTGGCCGCGCCCTGCACGTTGGCCGTGATGGCGCCGATGAGCGCCAGCCCCGCCAGCACCGCGACGAAGGCCGGCGGCAGCACCGTGAACAGGCCGATGATGGTGCCGGCCAGGCACCCGCCCACGAGGTAGAACACGCCGTTGGCGATGCCGGCCACGTAGCGCCGCCCGGCGTCCTCGTGCGCCTCGCGGCCGGTGCACAGCGCTGCGGTGATGGCCGCCAGCACGGTGGTGATGCCGCCGAACGGCGCCGTGAGCAGCGAGGCGACCCCGGTGGCCACGAGCACCGGGCGCGCCGGCGTGGCGTAGCCGGCGCCGCGCAGGATCGCCATGCCGGGCAGGAACTGCCCCGCTAGGCTCACCACAGCCAGCGGCACGGCCAGGCTCAGCGTCGAGGCCCAGCTCCAATGCGGTGTGATGAACACCGGGCGCGTGAGCTCGAAGCGCAGCGCGCTCCAGTCCACGCCGCCCAGTCCCGCCGTCAGCGCGATGCCCAGCGCCAGCACCATCAGCAGGTGGTAGCGCGGCCAGAAGCGCCGCGCCACGAGGTAGGCGCCGACCATGCACAGCGTGGGCAGCGGCAGCGCCTCCACGGCCTTGAAGGCACGGGCGCCGAACTGGAACAGGATGCCGGCCATCATTCCGCAGCACACGCCGCGCGGGATGCGCCGCATCAGCCAGGCGAAGCCGCCGGTGAGCCCCACCAGCAGGATCAGCGCCGCCGCCGTGATATAGGCGCCCACCGCGTCCTGCAACGACAGCCCCGGGAAGAGCGTGATCAGCAGCGCGCTGCCCGGCGCCGACCAGGCGGTGATGACCGGCACCTTGAGCCACCAGCTCAGCGCGATGCCCGAGACGGCGGCACCGATCGAGATGGCCCAGACCCAGGAGGCGATCATGTCCGGCGCGGCGTCGGCCGCCCGCGCCGCCTGGAAGAAGATCAGCAGCGGCCCGGCGTAGGAGATCAGCACGGCCAGGAAGCCGGCCGTGACGGCGGAAACGGACCAGTCGCGTCGGAGCATGGCGAGGCGTGTTCGATGAGGAGGAAACGAAAGGCGCCCGGAACCGGGCGCCTGTGAAGGAGCTGCCGTCATGCCCGCGCAGGCGGGCATCCACGCTGACCGGGATGCCGTGCGGAGCTCGTGGACACCCGCCTACGCAGGTGTGACGAGGTTCTTCATCAACCCGGCTTCAGGAGGCGCAATCAGGCCGGCACGGCCTGCAGCCAGTCTTCCAGTGCCTCGCAGAAGGCGTCCGGCTGCTCCAGCACGCTCAGGTGCGAGGCCTCGCGCAGCACCACCAGCCGCGCCCCCGGGATGCCCTGCGCGATGGTGCGCGCCATCTCGGGCGGCGTGCCCTGGTCCAGCACGCCGGCGATGACCAGCGTCGGCACGGCGATGCGCGGCAGCCGCGCGGTGGTGTCCACGCCGGCGATGGCGTGGCAGCAGGCGACGTAGCCGACTGCGTCGCAGCCCAGCACGCGCTGGCGCCAATGCGCCACCACCTCGGGCCGCTCGGCATGGAAGCCTTCATGGAACCAGCGTTGCAGCGCGCCGTCCACGATCGCCTCCAGCCCGCCGCGCTCGATGCCGGCGATGCGCTGCGCCCAGCCGGCCTGCGCCTCCGCGGGATAGCCGGAAGTGGTGTTGGCCAGCACCAGCGCCTTCACCTTGTCCGGATGCCGCAGTGCCAGTTCCTGGCCGACCATGCCGCCCATGGACAGGCCGATCCACACGACGGGGCCCAATTCCAGCTCGTCGATCAGCCGCGCCGCGTCGTCGGCCAGCTCGGCCATGGTGTACGGCCCCGGCGGCGCCTCGCTGCCGCCGTGGCCGCGCTGGTCGTAGCGCACCACGCGGCCCTGTGCGGCCAGGTGCCGCGCCAGCGCATCCCACATCGTCAGGTCGCAGCCCAGCGCGTGGGCCAGCACGAAGGTGAGGTGCGCCTGGCCATCACGCGGGCCCTCGATGCGGTAGTGCAGGCGTGGCGTGGTATGGGTCACAGCGTCCATGAGCTGCCCTCCGTCACGCAAGAGAAGTTGCCGCCGCAGCGGGCCAGGCGTGCGCACAGCGCATCGCGAAGGGTGGCGTTTCGGGTGTGATGGCTCATAGGGGTCTTCCTTGGATCGCGCGGCACGCTTGAACCGGCCAGGCTGGCGGCGCACCCGCGTTGCACGGTGCAAGCCCGCTGCAACCACCGGGCGGACCGGCGACTTCCTAAATGTTCTTTATACGAACATATATTCGTAATTCGAACCAGCGAGACGCGCAGACTACGTCCCGGGCGCCAGCCCTGTCAAGGCAAGGGCGGGGCGGGAGGCGGCCGATGTTGCCTTTGTGGAGCGCGCTTCCTCAGCCCTCCGCCCCCAGCATCGCGCACACCACCGCATGCGTGTAGCGGCTGGCCACGTCGTCGATGAAACGGTTGAAGTCCACGTGCGCCGTGTCGTCGGCGCGGTCGGAGATGGTGCGCATCACGGCGCAGGGCACGCCGAAGTCGTGGCACACCTGCGCCAATGCGGCGCCTTCCATCTCCACCGCCAGCGCCTCGGGATGGTCGGCCTGCAGCGCCCGCGCCTCGGCCGTGGTGCTGACGAAACGGTCGCCGCTGAGGATCAGCCCGCGGTGCACGCGCGGCGCCTGCGCCACGCCGCAGGCCAGCAGTTGCGCACGCGACAGCTCGGCGCACGTGCCGGCCTCGATGGCCGCCAGCACGCCGTCGCAGGCGCGCCCCAGGCGTCGCGACAGCACCGCGTCCGCGCCGAAGCGGTCGGTGCCGTACAGCGGCACCTCGAAGCGCGGGAAGATGGGCGAGGCGTCCATGTCGTGTTGCAGCAGCTGGTCGGCCACCACGATGTCGCCGATGCGCACGCCCTGACCCAATCCGCCGGCCACGCCGGTGAAGAGCAGCGCCTGCACGTTGAAATGCTCCAGCAGCACCGCCGTGGTGGTGGCCGCCGCCACCTTGCCGATGAGCGAGCGCACCAGCACCACCTCGTGCCCGCCCAGCTCGCCGACCCAGAAATCGCGCCCCGCCCGGCGCACGAGCTGCGCCTGCGGCAGCGAGTCCCGCAGGCCCCGCAGCTCTGATTCCATGGCGCTCACGATAGCCAGGCGATTCATGACGACTCCCTCCCGCGGACGGTCCCGCATCACGGTTGTTGGCTGCACGGCCCCTCAGGCCGCCACGCGGCGGGAGTATCCAACAGCAGCCGCGGGCGACCCCGTGCGCTGGGGACGACGCACACCCAATTCCCAGCGCCCTCACCGCAAGCTGCCGGCCGGATGTAAAAACGCCCGCGGGCAGCGGGCGTTCGGAAGGGCGAGGCCGTGGCTCAGGCCAGCATGGCCTGCAACCCACCGGCGTGGACCTTGAAGGCGGTCACACCCGCTCCAGCACCAACGCGATCCCCTGCCCCACGCCGATGCACATGGTGCACAGCGCGTAGCGACCGCCGCCGCGCTGCAGCTGGTTCACGGCCGTGGTCACCAGCCGCGCGCCGCTGGCGCCCAGCGGGTGGCCCAGGGCGATGGCGCCGCCCCACGGGTTGACGCGCGGGTCGTCGTCGCGCAGGCCCAGATCGCGCAGCACCGCCAGGCCCTGCGCCGCGAAGGCCTCGTTGAGCTCGATCACGTCCATCTGCTCCAAGGTCA
>JAEYPG010000314.1 GCA_023410975.1 Pseudomonadota bacterium | reverse complement strand
CCACGTGGCTCTTGAGCCAGCGCCCGCGCTCCGTGAGGTCGTCGAACAGCGCCTGGATCGCCTTGGGGTTGCGCTCCACGAAGCCGCGCTCGGCCAGGTAGTAGTTGAAGTTGTCCACCACCCCGCGGCCGTCGGCCAGCGTGCGCGCAGCCCAGCTGCTTCTCGGCGGCAGCCAGGAACGGGTCCCAGATCACCCAGGCGTCCACCGCGCCGCGTTCGAAGGCCGCGCGCGCGTCCGCCGGCGCCAGGAACACGGGCTGGATGTCCGCGTAGTTCAGCCCGTGCTTTTCCAGCAGCTTCACCAGCAAGTAGAGCACGTTGGAGCCCTTGTTGAGCGCGACCTTGCGCCCCTTGAGTTCGGCCACGGACTTCAGCGCCGAATCCTTGGGCACCACGATCGCCTCGGCCGTGGGCGAGGCCGGGTCGTGGCCGATGTAGACGAAGTTGGCGCCCGCGGCCTGGGCGAAGATGGGTGGCGCCTCGCCGACGTAGCCCACGTCCACCGAGCCGACATTGAGGCCTTCGAGCAGCTGCGGCCCGGCCGGGAATTCCACCCACTGCACGCCCGCGCCCAGCGCAGACAGGCGCTTTTCCAGCGTGCCCTGGGCCTTTTGCAGCACGAACAGGCTGGCGGACTTCTGGTAGCCCACGCGCAGCGTGACGGCGGGTTGCGCGCGCAGCCACTTGGGCTTGATGGCCAGGACGGCGGTGGCCAGGGCAGCGCGCAGCAGAATGCGACGGCGATGCGGGCGCTCGAGGTTGGGCAGCATGGGGCTCTTTCCTGTGATTTGTAGGACGTTGGCACCGCGGGCAGTGCCGCGGGGCGCAAAGCAATGAGGTGTGGACCGGCGAAAAAGGCAGAACGGGCTTCAACAAGTGCCGGCCGTAGCGACTTGGACGGCATGGGCTGCGGCAGCGCGCGGTGGTGCCTGCATCAGCGGCTGGAGCAAGCGATCCACGCGCGCGCTGTATTCCGCATCGGGCACGTAGCCCAGCGTCGGGTGCTTCTGGAACTGGCGGTCGGTGGCGAACACCGAATCGAGCAACTGGCGCGCGCCCAGGGCATGCAGCTTAGGGCGCAGGCCGTCGTCCAGCGCCAGCAGGTGCGCGAGGCTGCCGCCGGTGGCCGGCGGCAACATATTCTTTCCGTCCAGGCCGTTCTGCGGCAGCAGGTTCAGGAAGACCTTGAGCAGGCCGCTGTAGGCGACCTTGTTCATTGGGGTGGCCAGGAGCACCACGTCGGCCTCGGCGACCTGGCGCAGCAACGCCTGCAGCCCGGCGTCCTCGAACTGCGCCTGCGGCAGCGCCGTGGCGGGCAGATCGCGCAGCGCGATGGCGTGCAGGGACAACGCACTTAGCGCCAGCTGGGCTTCGCTCCAGCGCAGCAGCGCGGCGGAGCGGGAAGCGGCGTAGGGGCTGCCGAAAACGCTGACCATCTTCATGGACCGCACGATAGGCAGCGCCCGACGGTCAGAGAACGAATGTGTGCGGTTATGTTTATCAGGCACGCTCATATGGCAGCGGCGGCCCGCCGTGGATGGCGGACACGCCACCGGAAGTTGCGGATTCAATCGCTCAAAACGTCAAGCGCTGACAGGAGCTTTTCCTGCTTGTATATGCGCGTTCATGCTTTGGGAGAGGAGCTTGCGGTCTTCAGGATGGATTCTCCCGCGGAGCCCGTTCGCAAGGCTGCCGGCCCGCTGGGCGCCGCGCAAGGAGAACCGGTTGGCCGACACCGCATGCAGCACCACGCCGAGCGCAAGCAATTCCTTCGTCGTACTTGCCGAGATCCGCACCACTTCCTGAAGCATGTGCGCCTGCCCCTGGCGCTCATTATCTGATGGCCCGCCGCATCGGTAGGTAACCTTGTTGCTTAGGCAACGTCAATCCAACGCCCATGAGGCTTATGCCAGCACCGGCTATGCAGCATGGAATTCATTCGTTGGCCTGCGTTAGCGGGCCTCCTACAGTCCTTCGACATCAAGCCACGCAACGCTCCGCTGCGTCTCCTCCTGTCATGACAAGTTCTGTCCGCTCCGCGCCCGCAGTGCCTGCCGCATTGCAGCCCACATTGCACAGCCGCATTCGCGAGGAACTGCGCGAGCGCATCCTGTGCGGCGCCTGGCAACCGCACGAGCGTCTGCCTTCCGAAACCACGCTGATGGCGCAGTACGGCGTAAGCCGCATCACGGTACGCCAGGCGCTGGGCGACCTGGAGAATGCGCGCCTCATCTTCAAGGTACCGGGTAAGGGCTCCTTCGTCGCGCAATCGAAGCCCTTTCAGGAACTGGGCCGGCTGCAGGGCTTCGCGGAGGCCATGGGCCAAATGGGCCATGAGACCTTCAACCGGCTGCTGTCGCTGCAGACCGTGGCCGCCGACGTTCAAGTCGCCGACCGCTTGCAGATCGAGCTCGGAGCCGCGGTGACGGAGGTGCGGCGCGTACGGCACCTGGACCACCAGCCGGTGTCGCTGGACATCACCTGGCTGCCCCTACACCTGGGCCGACGCCTGCGCGGCGACGACCTGGCTTCGCGCGACATCTTCCTGATCCTGGAAAACGACTGCGCCACGCCGCTGGGCCACGCCGACCTGGCGCTGGACGCCGTGTGCGCCGACACCGCCACGGCCGAGTTGCTGGGCCTACCGCCGGGCGCGCCGATGCTGCACATCGAGCGTCTCACGCACGACAGCGAGGGCCGGCCCATCGACTACGAACACCTCTACTGCCGCTCGGACACCTTCCAGCTCCGCATGCGGCTGCAACGACGCTAACGCCTAAGGAAAGGAACCATGGAGACCATCGAACACGAAGTGGACGTGCTGGTGATCGGCGGCGGCACCGCCGGCCCGATGGCCGCCGTCAAGGCCAAGCAGGCCAACCCCGCGCTGCGCGTGCTGCTGCTTGAGAAGGCCAACGTCAAGCGCAGCGGCGCGATCTCGATGGGCATGGACGGGCTCAACAACGCCGTCATCCCCGGCCACGCCACGCCCGAGCAGTACGTGCGAGAGATCACACTAGCCAACGACGGCATCGTCAACCAGAAGACGGTGATGGCCTATGCGCAGAACAGCTTCCCGATGATCGAGGAACTGGACCGCTGGGGCGTGCGCTTCGAGCGCGACGAGACCGGCGACTACGCCGTCAAGAAGGTGCACCACATGGGCACCTACGTTCTGCCCATGCCCGAAGGGCACGACATCAAGAAGGTCCTGTACCGCCAGCTCAAACGCACGCGTGTGGAGGTGACGAACCGCCTGGTGGCGACGCGGCTGCTCACGGCCGAGGACGGCCGCATCGCCGGCGCCATGGCCTTCGACTGCCGCACGGCGGACTTCCACGTCATCCGTGCCCGGTCGGTGGTGCTGTGCTGCGGCGCGGCCGGGCGCCTGGGGCTGCCGGCTTCGGGTTACCTCTTCGGCACCTACGAGAACCCGGCCAACGCCGGCGACGGCTACGCCATGGCCTACCACGCTGGCGCGGAGCTTTCAGGCATCGAGTGCTTCCAGATCAACCCGCTGATCAAGGACTACAACGGCCCGGCCTGCGCCTACGTCACGGGTCCCTTCGGCGGCTTCACCACCAACGCCGAGGGCCAGCGCTTCATCGAGAGCGACTACTGGAGCGGACAGATGATGTGGGAGTTCTTCCAGGAGCTGCAGGGCGGCAAGGGTCCGGTGTTCCTCAAGCTCGACCACCTGGCCGAGGAGACCATCTCGACCATCGAGACCATCCTGCACACCAACGAGCGGCCCAGCCGCGGGCGCTTCCACGCCGGGCGCGGCACCAACTACCGCGAGCGCATGGTGGAGATGCACATCTCCGAGATCGGCCTGTGCAGCGGGCACTCGGCCTCGGGCGTGTGGGTGAACGAGAACGCCCAGACCACGGTTCCAGGCCTGCACGCCGCGGGCGACATGGCCTGCGTGCCGCACAACTACATGCTGGGCGCCTTCGTGTACGGGCGCCTCGCGGGCGAGAGCAGCGCTCGCTTCTGTGCACAGCACGACTTTGCCGCCGTCGATGCCGGCCAAGTCGAGCGCGAGCGCCAGCGCGTGTGGGCGCCGCTGCAGCGCGAGCGCGGGCTGCCGCCGAACCAGGTCGAATACAAGCTGCGGCGCATGGTCAACGACTACCTGCAGCCGCCCAAGGTCACGCGCAAGATGGAGATCGGGCTGGAGCGCTTCGAGGGCATCCGCCACGACCTCGACGAGCTCAAGGCCAACGACGCCCATGAGCTCATGCGCGCGCTGGAGGTGCACGCCATCCGCGACTGCGCCGAGATGGCAGCGCGCGCCTCGCTGTTCCGCACCGAGAGCCGGTGGGGCCTTTACCACGCCCGCGTGGACCACCCCGAGCGCAACGACGCCGAGTGGTTCTGCCACGCCCAGCTGCGCAAGGACGAGCAGGGCCGCATGGTGAGCTTCAAGCGGCCCATCGAGCCCTACATCGTGCCCCTTGCCGACACAGAGAAGAACGCCTACCACCATCTGCGCATCCCGGCCGCCGAGGCCGTTGCCGCCTGAGCCAGGAGACCCCGCATGCAAATCGCCCCCATCGCGCTGCACCCCGCGGCCGTGCCCGTGACGGTCGATGCCGAGAAGTGCATCGCCCACAAGGGCTGCACCGTCTGCGTGGACGTGTGCCCCCTCGACGTGCTGGCCATCGACCTGAGCAAGGGCACGGCCTACATGAAGTTCGACGAATGCTGGTACTGCATGCCCTGCGAGAAGGACTGCCCCACCGGCGCCGTGCACGTCGACATCCCCTACCTGCTGCGATAAACCGGGAGCCCGCCTTGAACCTGCCGTTGAAACCCCTGTTGGGCCTGGCCCTGGCCTCTGCGCTGGCCGGCGCCCAGGCCGCCGAAACCATCCGCGTTGCCATCGGCACGCAGGACACCACCATCAACTGCGCCACCGGCGGCCTGCTCATCCGCGAGCTCAAGCTGCTGGAGAAGTACCTGCCGCGCGAGGGCCGCTACAAGGACGTGCAGTACGACGTCCAGTGGAAGAACTTCACTTCGGGCGCGCCGCTGACCAACGAGATGGTGGCCGACAAGCTGGACATCGGCTCCATGGCCGACTTCCCCGGTGCCAACAACGGCGCCGCGTTCCTGAAAGCCGGCAAGCAGAGCCTGTTCATCACCGTGCTGTCGGGCAGCACGCTGGGCAGCGGCAACGGCATCGTGGTGCCGCGCGACTCGAAGGTGACGGCGCTGTCCGAGCTCAAGGGCCGGACCATTTCCGTGCCCTTCGCCTCCACGGCGCACGGCATGCTACTGCGCGCCGTGGCCAGCCAGGGCTGGGATCCGCAGAAGGACGTCAACATCATCACGCAGGCGCCCGAGGTGGCCGGCCCCGCGCTGCAGGCAGGCAAGATCGAGGCGCATGCCGACTTCGTGCCCTTCGCCGAGCTGTTCGAGCACCGCGGCTTCGCGCGCAAGATCTTCGACGGCGCCCAGGCCAACGCGCCCACCTACCACGGCTCGCTGGTCAGCGCGGAGTACGCGCGCAAGTACCCGGAAGTCGTGGTCGCGTTCCTGCGCGCGGCCATCGAGGCCGACCGGCTCATCGCCGCCGAGCCCGAGAAGTACAGCGAGTTGATCGAGAAGGTCACCGGCATCGAGGCCGCCGTGGCCTACCTCTACCACGGCCCGCTGGGGCTGCAGACGCGCGACTTCACCTGGAAGCCCGAGTACCGCACCGCGCTCAAGACCTCCATCGAGACGCTGAAGCTCCTGGGCCGCGACTCGCCGCTGGAAGCCACCAGCTTCGTGGACGACCGCTTCATCCGAACCGCCTTCAAGCAGTCGGGCCTGGACTACGACGCGCGGCTGGCTCGGCACGACAAGCTGCCGCTCAAGGCCAGCGATGCGCTCACCGGCAAGCCCATCACCGACGTGCAGCGCGCCGCGGGCATCTGGGTGCAGGGCGAGCCCAAGGTGCGCCACTACGCCAGCATCGAGAACGCCTTCGCCGACCTGCAGAAGCTGCAGCAGTCCGGCAAGAAGCCGCGCGCGGTGTACGTGCACGACCTGATCCACCGCATCAAGCTGCTGGCGCCCAACACCTGGTTTGCCGTCGATGCCAAGGGCCAGCTCAGCGCCTTCCTGCAAAAGGACGCCGCCACCGCCTACGCCGCCGCCAACAAGGGCCGCGTGCTGGACTTCTC
>JAEYPG010000288.1 GCA_023410975.1 Pseudomonadota bacterium | reverse complement strand
TAGAAGTCGCCGTCGGCAAGTGTGTCGCCGGCGCGGTCCCAGGCGCCGTTGTCCAGCAGCAGACCGCCGAGCACGCTCTGTTCGGCTTCGATGGAATGAGGGGGCACGCGCAGGCGGGCGACCTCGTCGTCACGCGGCGCGGAACTGGCGTCACGGGGGGGGAATACTGCAGGCATCGAAGGATGATACGGCGCGGTCAGGACCGCTGGACGGACAGGGTCGACGCCGTTGGAAGCGCGCCAACCCGCGAAAAACCGCTGCTGGGACAGTGGCTTATTCCAAGTCCAAGTCGTCAGTGAACGATCACCGTTCGCCCAGATCTTGTCGACGGGCTCAGTCCGAACGGGATTTACTTCACTCTCGAAACAGAACTGGAATTAGACGCTCCTGGAACAGCAGGACAGCAGTCAGTCGGACAAACAAAAAGGGCCGGCAAGGCCGGCCCTTTGGTGCTGCCGCAACGCAAGCGCCGCGGCGGCTGTACGCGAGCGAGCGAGCCCGCGCTTATTCCGCTTCGGGAACGACCTTGATGGTCAGCTCCACCACCACGTCGGTGTGGGCCGCCACGGCCACCGGGAACTCGCCCACGGCCTTGAGCGGGCCATTGGGCAGGCGCACCTGCGACTTGACGATGTCGAAGCCCTTGGCCTTCAGGGCTTCGGCGATGTCGGCGTTGGTCACCGAACCGAACAGGCGGCCGTCCACGCCGGCCTTCTGCGCGATCTGGACGGTCAGGCCGTCCAGCTGGCCGCCCAGCGTCTGGGCGGCGGCCAACTTTTCAGCGGCAGCCTTTTCCAGTTCGGCACGGCGGGTTTCGAATTCCTTGAGCGCGGCCTCGGTGGCGCGGCGCGCCTGCTTGGTCGGGATCAGGAAGTTGCGGGCGTAGCCGTCCTTGACCTTGACGACATCACCCAGGTTGCCCAGGTTGGCGACCTTTTCGAGCAGGATCACTTGCATGGTGCTGCTTCCCTATCAGAGCTTGTGCTGGTCGCTGTACGGCAGCATCGCCAGGAAGCGCGCGCGCTTGATGGCGTTGGTGAGCTGACGCTGGTAGAACGCGCGCGTGCCGGTCAGGCGGGCGGGCGTGATCTTGCCGTTCTCGCCGACGAAGTCGCGCAGCGTGTCGATGTCCTTGTAGTCGATCTGCTCGACGCCAGCGACGGTGAAGCGGCAGAAGCGCTTGCGGCGGAACAGCAGCGACTGCTGGTTGCGCTTGGGCTTGCGGTCCTTCGAGAAGCGACCTTTTCCACGAGGCGGGGCCATGTTTGACTCCTTGAATCCAGATACTTGATTGCGAACAGTGCGGCGGGAACGACCGTTTCAGTCGAGCGCCGTGACATGGAAGAGCAGGCCGCGTCCGCTGCGTCCGGCGCTCAGGAAACCGGCGAACTCGCCGCTGTTTCCCAGCTCCAGCGCACCGACGCGCCGCGTGATCTCGCCGATCGCCACGGCCCGGATCTCCAGCGAGACCCGGCGCGGCAGGCCGTCCTCCAGGACTTGCGACTCGTGCTTGAGTCCCAGGTCGAAGGCCGGCACTCCGGCGGGGGTGTAGCGCAGGGCGCCGCGTTCGACGAGCTGGGCACTGAGCACCAGCCGGTTGACGCCGGCAACGGCCTGCGCGAGCGGCGCTGACGCGCCCGCGCTCATCAGGCGGCGCTTTCCTGCGCGGCCTTGCGGGCTTCTTCCTTCTCGACGGCCTTCATCATCACCGACGGGGTCGTCTCGGCCTTGTCCTTGGCCACGGTCAGGTGACGCAGCACGGCGTCGTTGAAGCGGAAGCCCGTCTCCAGCTCGGCCAGCGTTTCCTTGCTGCACTCGATGTTCAGGCACAGGTAGTGCGCCTTGGCCAGCTTCTGGATCAGGTAGGCCAGTTGACGGCGGCCCCAGTCCTCGACGCGGTGCACCTTGCCACCGGCGTTGGTGACCAGGGTCTTGTAGCGCTCCAGCATGGCCGGAACCTGTTCGCTCTGATCCGGGTGGATCAGCAGCACGATTTCGTAATGACGCATGAATGCTCCTTGTGGATTCCAAAAAGCGGAAGCCGCCCCTCTGCGCCAAACAGGAGGGACGGCAAGGCAAGCCCGCGATTATAGCAAGTTGCGCAAAACGACGCCCCTGCTTTGCGGGCTCAAGGCTTGGATCTCGTGAAAAAGCCCGAGCGGGCTCGGGCTTTCGAAGGACTCGTGCAGCCGTGCGCGGGCACGGCCGAGGGCTGCCGGTGACGATCAGCGCTTGGCCAAGCGCTGCCAGGTCTCGACCACGGAGTCGGGGTTGAGCGAGATCGACACGATGCCTTCCGCGGCCAGCCAGTCGGCGAAGTCGGCGTGGTCGCTGGGGCCCTGGCCGCAGATGCCCACGTACTTGCCGGTGGCACGGCAGGCGGCGATGGCGCGCGAGATCAGTGCCTTCACGGCCGGGTCGCGCTCGTCGAAGTCGCTGGCCAGCAGTTCCAGGCCGGAGTCGCGGTCCAGGCCCAGCGTGAGCTGCGTCAGGTCGTTGGAGCCGATGGACATGCCGTCGAAGTGCTCCAGGAACTGTTCGGCCAGGATGGCGTTGCTGGGCACCTCGCACATCATGATGAGCTTGAGGCCGTCCTGGCCGCGCTTGAGGCCACGCGCGGCGAGCATCTCGCCCACGCGCTGCGCCTGGCTCACGGTGCGCACGAAGGGCACCATGATCTCGACGTTGGTCAGGCCCATGTCGTTGCGCACGCGCTTGAGCGCCTCGCACTCCATGCCGAAGGCGTCGCTGAAGTCGCCGCTGATATAGCGCGAGGCGCCACGGAATCCCAGCATCGGGTTCTCTTCATCGGGCTCGTAGCGCGTGCCGCCGATGAGCTTGCGGTACTCGTTGGACTTGAAGTCCGACAGGCGCACGATCACAGGCTTGGGCCAGAAGGCCGCCGCGATGGTGGCCACGCCTTCGGCGAGCTTGTCCACGTAGAACGCGCGCGGCGAGGCATGGCCACGGGCTACCGACTCCACCGCCTTCTTCAGGTCATCGTCGATGTTGGGATAGTCGAGGATGGCCTTCGGGTGCACGCCGATGTTGTTGTTGATGATGAACTCCAGCCGCGCCAGGCCCACGCCCGCGTTGGGCATCTGGGCGAAGTCGAAGGCGAGCTGCGGGTTGCCCACGTTCATCATGATCTTGATGGGGCAGTACGGCATCTCGCCGCGCTGCACCTCGCTGACCTCGGTTTCCAGCAGGCCGTCGTAGATGAAGCCCGTGTCGCCCTCGGCGCAGGAAACGGTCACCAGCGCACCGTCGGCCAGCGTCTCGGTGGCGTCGCCGCAGCCCACCACGGCCGGGATGCCCAGCTCGCGCGCGATGATGGCCGCGTGGCAGGTGCGGCCGCCGCGGTTGGTGACGATGGCCGAGGCACGCTTCATCACCGGCTCCCAGTTGGGGTCGGTCATGTCGGCCACCAGCACGTCGCCGGGCTGCACGCGCTCCATCTCGGCAATGCTGCGCACCAGGCGCACGGGGCCGGTGCCGATCTTCTGGCCGATGGCGCGGCCTTCGGCCAGCACGGTACCCTTGCCCTTGAGCTTGTAGCGGTGCTCGACCTTGCCTTCAGCCTGGCTCTTCACCGTCTCGGGACGGGCCTGGAGGATGTAGAGCTGGCCGTCCTGGCCGTCCTTGCCCCACTCGATGTCCATCGGGCGGCCGTAGTGCTGCTCGATGATCAGCGCGAACTTGGCCAGCTCGATCACGTCCGCATCGTTCAGCGCATAGCGGTTGCGCTGCTCGGGCGGCGTGTCCACCGTGCGCACCAGTCGGCCCGTGGCAGCCTTTTCCTCGGCGCTGGCAAACTCCATGCGGATGAGCTTGGAGCCCAGGTTGCGGCGGATGACGGGGAACTTGCCCGCCTGCAGCGCCGGCTTGTGCACGTAGAACTCGTCAGGGTTGACGGCGCCCTGCACCACCGTCTCGCCCAGGCCGTAGCTGGCGGTGATGAACACCACGTCCTTGAAGCCGCTTTCGGTGTCGATGGTGAACATCACGCCGGCGGCACCCAGGTCCGAGCGCACCATGCGCTGCACGCCGGCGGACAGCGCCACGTCGCTGTGCGCGAAGCCCTTGTGCACGCGGTAGCTGATGGCACGGTCGTTGTAGAGGGAAGCAAAGACTTCCTTCATCTTGTGCAGCACATCCTCGATGCCGCTGACGTTGAGGAAGGTCTCCTGCTGGCCGGCGAAGGACGCGTCGGGCAGGTCCTCGGCCGTGGCGGAGGAGCGCACGGCGAAGCTGGCACCCGGATGGTCCGCGGTCAACCGCGCGAAGTCCTCGCGCACCGCGGCCTCGAAGGCCGGCGGGAACGGCGCGTCCGTGACCCAGCCGCGGATCTCGGCGCCCGCCTCGGTGAGGGCACGCACGTCGTCCACGTCCAGCGCCGACAGGCGAGCGTTGATCTTCTCGGTGAGGTTGTTGAACTTGAGGAACTCGCGGAACGCGTGTGCCGTGGTGGCGAAGCCGCCGGGCACGCGCACGCCGGAGGCGGCAAGCTGGCTGATCATTTCGCCCAGCGAGGCATTCTTGCCGCCGACCGACTCGACGTCGGTCATGCGCAGCTGCTCGAAAGGCAGGACCAGGGCGGTCGCAGCTTGGGGGTTGGACATGGAAAAGCTCCTGATGGTGGAAAAGCTGGAGCCCTGCGCAGCCGCCGACACGAGACCGTGCCCGATGTGAATTTGTTCTTGATGTTCTTGCTTCCGGAAGGCCCGGGCAGTCATGCCGTCGGGGCCGCAAGGCGAATTGGGCGTGATTCTACGCAGGCGGCACCTATGATCGTCACAACACTCGTTCTTGCCGTACGTCATGCCCAACCGCACCGTGTTCTTTGTCTCCGATGGCACCGGCATCACCGCCGAGACCTTCGGCAACTCGATCCTGGCCCAGTTTCCGGCCAAGCACCGGCACGTGCGGCGGCCCTTCATCGACTGCGTCGAGAAGGCGCAGCAGGTGGCCGACGAGATCGCCGCTACCGCGCAGCGCGAGGGCAAGCGCCCCATCGTCTTCATCACGCTGGTCAACGAAGACGTGCGCCGCATCGTCAAGGCATCCACGCAGGGACTGGTGCTGGACATGTTCAACACCTTCGTCGAACCGCTGGAAGCGGAGTTCGGCGTGAAGTCCAACCACCGCGTCGGCCGCTTCTCGGACGTGGCCAAGAGCGAGGAATACAACGACCGCATCGAGGCCATCAACTTCTCGCTGGCACACGACGACGGGCAATCCGCGCGCAACCTGGAGAGCGCCGACGTGATCCTGGTGGGCGTGAGCCGCAGCGGCAAGACGCCCACCTCGCTCTACCTGGCCATGCAGCACGGCATCAAGGCCGCCAACTACCCGCTCATCCCCGAGGACTTCGAGCGTGGGCAACTGCCCTCGT
Source organism: Pseudomonadota bacterium (assembly GCA_023410975.1). Lineage (GTDB taxonomy): Bacteria > Pseudomonadota > Gammaproteobacteria > Burkholderiales > Burkholderiaceae_C > Azohydromonas. The sequence goes on along the minus strand of JAEYPG010000288.1, from coordinate 2,304 downwards.
CGCTTGCGCCGCACAAGCGCAAATGCTTCGGATTGAGCATCGACCCGGACCGGCTGTCGCAGATCCGCAATGAGCGCCGGCCGGGCAGCAAGTACGCTTCGATCGAGAACTGCCGCTGGGAAGTGCACCAGGCCGAGGTGATGATGCGCCGCGAAGGCATCGGCTGGCTCAGCTCCACGCACAAGTCCATCGAGGAGATCGCCACCACCATCCTGCGCGACATCCGCCCGGACCGGCTGATCTACTGACCAGAGAAGCGCCCCGGCGCTTTGCGCCGTGGCTTCAAGGTGGCGGCGCTGCTCGCCGGATTGCTCAGGGCGCCGTCGCCCGTCGCCGTGCCGACTCGTGCAGGCAGATCGCCGCTGCTGCGGCCACGTTGAGCGACTCCTCGCCCCCGGGCTGCGCAATGCGCACCGTGAGCCCGCAGCGCTGCAGCAGTTCCTCACGCACGCCCTGCCCTTCGTGGCCCATCACCCAGGCGCAAGGCCAGGGCAGTGCCGCCTCGTGCACCGCCAGCGCCGCGTGCGAGCTCGTGGCCACCAGCGGCAGCCCCAGCGCCTGCAGCGCCTCGATCTCCACGCCCTCGACCAGCCGCAGGTTGAAATGCGCGCCCATGCCCGCGCGCACCACCTTGGGCGACCACAGCGCCGCGCTGCCCTTGAGCGCGATCACCTGCGCGAAGCCCAGCGCCGAGGCGCTGCGCAAGATGCTGCCGAGGTTGCCGGCGTCCTGCACCCGGTCCAGCACCACGGCGGCCTGTCCCGCGGCGACCTCGTTCTGCACCGGCGGCACCCATGTGAAACCGATGCGCGCGGGCGACTCCAGCGCGCTGATGCCGGCGAACAGCGCATCCGGCAGCACCACCGCCTTGGGCGCCGCGGCGGCGAGCTCGCGCAGCGCCGGCTGCAGCCAGCCGGATTCGCTCACCACCGCCTGCGCCGGCCGCTGGCCGCGTGCCAGCAGCGCCCGGCACAGGTGGTCGCCTTCCAGCCACACCAGGCCCAGCTTGCGATAGGCCGCCGGGTCCTGCGTCAGCTTGCGCAGCTTCACCAGCAACGGGTTGTCGCGCGAGGTGACGCGCAGCGGCTCGCTCATGCCGGCGCTCCGGTGCGGGCCGCCAGCGCCTCGCGCACGGGCCTGAAACTGCGCCGGTGCGCCTCGCTGGCGCCATGCTTGCGCAGCGCCGCCAGGTGCGCGGGCGTCGGATAGCCCTTGTGCACGTCGAAGCCGTAGTGCGGATGCGCGGCATGAAGTTGCTGGCACAACCGGTCACGATGCACCTTGGCCAGGATGGAGGCGGCCGAGATGGCGGGCACCAGCGCGTCGCCGCGCACGATGGCCTCGGCCGGAATGCGCAGCGGCGGCAGGCGGTTGCCGTCCACCAGCGCCTTGGCCGGCTTCAAGCGCAGGCCCTCCACGGCGCGCTTCATCGCCAGCATGGTGGCGTGCAGGATGTTGAGCCGGTCGATCTCCTCCACGCTGGCCTCGGCGATGCAGAAGCTCAGCGCCCGGGCGCGCACCTGGTCGAACAGCAGCTCGCGCCGCCGCGCGGTCAGCGCCTTCGAGTCGGCCAAGCCCTCGATCGGGTCGTCGTCGTCCAGGATCACGGCCGCCGCCACCACCGGGCCGGCCAGCGGTCCGCGCCCGGCCTCGTCCACGCCGGCCATGAGCCCGGGCACGTCGAAGCACAGCGCCATCTGCTCAGGCTCCATCCAGCAGTCGTGCAATTGCATCGGTAGCGGTGCGGGCGGTGTCGCGCCGCAGCAGGTGGTGTAGGTCCATGAATCGTTGTTCCAGCGCGGCCGCGCGCTGCGGGGCGTCGAGCCATTGCAGTACCGCGTCGGCCAGCGCGCGGGGCGTGGCGTCGTGCTGCAGCAGCTCGGGCACCACGAAGTCGCGGCACAGAATGTTCGGCAGCCCAACCCAGGGCTGGTAGCGCATGCGCTTCATGATGTGCCAGCTCAGCGCCGCCATGCGGTAGGCGATGACCATCGGCCGCTTGAACAGCGCCGCCTCCAGCGTGGCGGTGCCGCTGGCGATGAGCGTGGCGTCGCAGGCGGCCAGCGCCTCGTGCGAGCGGCCGTCGAGCAGCACCAGCGGCAGCCCCGCGCCATGCGCGGCGACCAGGGAATCGACCAGGCCGCGCAGGCCCGGCGCCACCGGCAACACGAAGCGCAGCTGCGGCCGCGCCGCGTGCAGCAGCCGCGCCGCGCCCAGGAAGGCCGGCAGCAGGTTCGTGATCTCGCCGCGGCGGCTGCCCGGCAGCACGGCCAGCACTGCCTCGTCGTCGCGCAGGCCCAGCGC
>JAEYPG010000262.1 GCA_023410975.1 Pseudomonadota bacterium | reverse complement strand
TTCATTGGTACTGAAAGAAAACCCGTTCGGGCTGAGCTTGTCGAAGCCCCTGGCGCAACCGGCCAACAGGCCCTTCGACAAGCTCAGGGCGAACGGTGAACTTTCACTGACGACTTGAAGTTGGAATTAAAGGATGGACGGCCCCAGTTGCGCGGCAGGCCGCAGCGCCCGTTCCTACCTCGATGCGCCCGCAGGGCGCACCCTGCCCTGAGATATCGAAGGGTTGGCACGAGCGGGCTTCCAGTCTCGAAAACCAAGCGGGACGCGCATGAATCACAAACATGCTCACAGTTGGCGCTCTACGGCTCCTGTTGGCATCTCGTCGTACAGGCGAAGTGGGCTCGTGAAGGAATGGAACCGTGGCCGGCGAGCACTGCCGAGCCCCTTTCTGCTTGCAGTCCTGACCTTGTTCCGCGAGCGAGGAGCCGCCGCTTGGGCCATCGAGGCCTGGAAACCTGGTTTCCACGCACGGCTATCGATGCCCTGCGGCACAAGGTGAAGCGCTGACTGTCTACATAGAGGGACGCAAACAGGCAGCAATGCCGCTGTACCTCGTATGCCGGCATTCAGCGCATGCCAGCCCTCCGCCGGAGGGACCCTCTGCGGATTTCCGTTTTTGCGCTGCGGCCGATATCCGGGAAGTATCACGATCACGATCCGCGGCATGGATACGGCCACCGCGTTCTGCACATTCGGCTGTCATCCCGGCAAGGACTGGAAACCTGGTTTCCAAGCGCGGTGGCGACAACCGGCAGAGTCCGTCTGTCTTCCATTTTCGCGCGCTGCCGTCCAGGAGACGGTGAGGCGTTCGTGCAGGGAGAAGTGCAGGTAGCTGCCTCTGCGCTTCGTCATTCATGGACAGGCACCCTGCCGTCCGGGGAAAGCTGCGACGCCGAGACACCTCGTGTGCTGTGGTGTCGGCCGTAGGAAAAACGCCATCACTTCGGAGAAAGCCGGGATGGCGGAGCAAGAATCCCAGCACTGCGCTGCCGGGTTTCCATCGCAGGCCGATGCGTTCGGCCCGTGGAGCCGCATCGTGACGAGGGACCGGTTGCGGCCGCGGTCAAGCGGTATCGCTGGAAACCAGGTTTCCAGCCTGTCCCCACGCGCCGTTGGGCGCGGCTGCGGGGCCGGATCGCATTTCATGCGAGCCGGTCCCGCCGTGGAAACTAGGTTTCCGACTTGCGCAGCAGCTTCTGCAGCGCCTCGGACAGTTGGGCCACGAACGCCTCGTCGGCCACGTGCGCCTCCAGCGTCAGCACGGCGCGACCGCGGTTGTCACGCTTCCACGCGCCGGCCAGCCGGCCGCCGACGTGGATCTTCTCGGGCACGCTCTTCTCCACCACCCTGCCCGCCAGGTGGGCCACGATCTGCCCAGGCCCCGGGCGGCGGCTCATCTGGCGGATGCGTTCGGCCCGGCGCAGCACCGCCTTTCGGTCCAGCTCCAGCGCCTGCGTGATTTCCTCGGCGTGCCGCGGCTGGATGTCCAGCGGCGTGGTGAAGGTGTCCACGATGGCCGAGGGCAGCTGTGCCACCAGCGTCGCCTTGCGCACCCAGGTGTGGCTCACGCCGATGGCCTCGGCCAGGCGGCGCTGCGACGGGAACAGCCCCGCGTCCAGCGCTGCCAGGTACGTGAGGCCCTGCTCGTAAGCCGAAGGGTCCTCGCGCTCGCGGTTCTCGCGGTCCATGGACAGGAACAGCTCCAGGTCCGGCATCTCGCCTTCCCACACCACGGCGAGCACCGGCAATCCGAGTTCCAGGCAGGCGCGGTGGCGGCGATGGCCGAACACGATCTCGTAGCGCCCGGCGTCGGACGCGCGGCGCACCAGGATCGGCTGGGTGTTGCCGCCGGCGAGCTCGATGCTCGACTTCAGCCGCGCGAAGGCGGCGGTGGCGAAGGCCGAGGCATGGCGGTTGGCCCAACGCGTGGCGTCCACCAGTTTCGGGTCAAGCCTGACCGTGGGCAGCGAGCCGTCGAAAGACTTCAGTTTCTCGCGCAGGGCCTGCAGCTCGCCCTGCATGGCCAGCATCTCGCTGCGCGCGGCCAGCATCTGGCCCGGCGCGGTGCGCGGCAGTGGCGGCTTGGGCGTCTCGCTCTGGGCCGCACGGGCTTCGAGGGACGCGGCCAGATCCGCGGTGGTGGCGAGAAGGCGCTTGCCGATGCTGCTCATGAGGCGCTCCTGTGTTCGTGGTTCATGTCTTGGGGCTCAAGGGGTGGAAACCTGGTTTCCACGGCGTCACGCGACGGCGCCGGCATTCGCGACGGCGGCCGTCGCCACGCGGCTGCGCCAGGCCTCGATCACCGACTGCTCCACCAGCTCCACCACCCGGTCGTAGGCTTCCGCGGCGCGCTTGTAGGTCTTGGCTGCGCCTTCGTACTTCTGCACGTCGTACACCGTGCCGAACTCGGCCGCCTTGGACGAGGTCACGGTGGTCTTGGGTACCTCCACCGGCAGCAGGTACTCGCCATAGGTGGCCTGGATCCACTGCCGCACGGCGGGAGCAGCCACGTCGGACTGGTCCACCCGCGACAGCAGCACGTGCAGGAAGTCGAAGGTCTTGCCGCGCTTGGAGGCCATGTCCAGGTTGCTGCCCAGGTCGGCGAAGAGGCTCCAGAACTGTGCCGAGGAAGCGAAGTCCAGCGCCGAAGGCGGCACGGGAACCAGGATGCCGTCCGCAGCCATGAAAGCGTTGATGGTGACGTAGGACAGCGAGGGCGGCGTGTCGATGATGATCACGTCGTACTCCTCGCGCACGCCTTCGAGGCTGGCGTTGAGCACGTCCCAGAAGCGCGCCGTCGGGTCGGTCATCTGCATCGCCGGCAGGCTGAACTCGGCCTGGAACAGCAGCGGCGCCGCCGGCACCAGGTCGATGCCCGGCCAGTACGTCGGCTGGATGGCGTAGCGGATGTCGGTGGCCTCGCCGCGGCAGATCGGCACGATGGTCATGTCCTCCTCCACTTCCGTCTCCGGCAGGATGCCGAACAGCGTGGAGAAGGAGCCCTGCGGGTCCACGTCGATGGCGAGCACCCGGTGCCCGCGCATGCTCAGGCCCTGCGCCAGGATCATCGCGGTCGTGGTCTTGGACACGCCGCCCTTGAAGTTGCCCACCGCGATGGTCACGGCCTGCTGCCCGGCCGGGCGCATTGCCGTGCGGCGGTACTCGCGGGTCCAGCGCCGCACCTCCTCCAGCGTGAACTCGCGCCGCCCGCCCGTGGGCGTGAGCTGCCCGGCCGGCAAATCACCCTTGGTGATGCGGTAGGCCACGTGCGCCTTGTCCACGCCGCACAGCGCAGCCACCTGCGTCGCCGTGAAGTTCGGCGGCACCTTGCGCGCCTCGGGTGCCAGCAGCCGCCCGCGGATGCCTTCCACCATGTCCGAAGCCCGGGTGGCCAGGTTCGTGATGCGCGCCATGTCGATCGGTGGCCGGCTTACCGCCGCAGCCGCCGTGGAAACCTGGTTTCCAACCCCTGCTGTCTGTTCGTTCTTCATCTCTTCAATGAGTCAACGGAAATGCGGGAAGTTTATAGAAAACCGTTGACTCGCCAGCCTTTTTAGACCGGCTCAAGCGTGCTTGTCCTCCTATGGCAACACCGCGGCGCGAGTGTGAGAGGCGTTGGGATTTGGGTGAAACCCGTTTGCGCGTTGTGTGAGGAAGATTGTGATTCAGAGGCCAGCCGTGGTACTGGCAGACGTTCACTTTGAACTTTTCGCGGCTGCGCCGGCGCCGGAAAACCGCCCCCCGGAGCGGCTTCGCTCACATCCAATCAAACGAAGCCCATGTCCACTCACAACGCAGACCAGAAAAGCTCACATCAAGGCGGGGGCAAACCCCATGTCCACTCACGATGGAGACCAAAAAATCTCACATCGAATCCCAACTCCACTCACACTTTTTCAGAAAACTCTTTTATCGACAAGCACTTGGCGATGCCTCAATGTATTTCAATGCCTCAATCCGGTTTTTCAACCAACTCAACAGGCCGTCTCGCCCGATATGTGAATTGTTGGGCTCACAGCTGTGAGAGCGCCAGCTCACAGTCATGGCATCATTCAGCGATGACCAGCACGGATGCACCCGACGGCGAGGACAGCGCTTCACCTTCCGACCGCAGCGGTGCGGCACGCGAGCGGCGTTCGCGTGTGCCCGCGCGTCGCGATGACGCGATGGTTCAGAAGGCCAACGAATCCATTGCCATCCGGCCCAAGAAGGGGCGCCTGACGCTGCTGTCGCGGCGCATCTACAACGCGCTGCTCTATCACGCGCAGCTGCAAGGCGTCGAGGAGCGGCAATACAGCATCCCGCTGGCCACGCTCATCGGCGACGCGCACTTCAATTCGCGCAACGTGGCGCTGCTCAAGGAACACATCCGCGAGATGCAGACCACGCTCATCGAGTGGAACTCGGTGGGTGCCGGGGAGCAGCGCTGGACCTCGTCGCAACTGCTGGGCGCGGTGGAGATCGCCGAGCGCGGCCCGGGCTACCCGGTGATCATCAGCTGGAGCTACCCCGACCGCGTGCGCGAGCGGCTGCTCAAGCCCAGCCGCTACACCCGCATCCTGCTGGAGGTGGGTGCGCAGATGCGCTCCTACGCCGCGGCGGTGCTGTTCGAGCTGGGCATGCAGTACCTCACATCCCCTTCGCGCCTGACCATGCGCGAGGACCTGCACTGGTGGGCCTCCGTGCTCACCGGCCGCAGCGACGTGGAGAAGGTGGACTACCGCTACTTCAAGCGCGACGTGCTGCGCCCGGCGCTGGCCGAGGTGGAGGCGCTGCAGCAGGACTTCGTGCTGGAGCTCATCGAGCACAAGGAAGGCCGCCGCGTGGCCGAGCTGCAGTTCCGCGTGCTGCGCCGCAACCCGCCGCCGGTGGAGGTGGCGCAGGCTCGCAACACCTTCGACCTGGAACTGGTGGAGCGGCTGCGCCAGCTCGGCCTCAAGGAAGAGGACGCCGACCTGCTCTATACCCGCACCGACGAAGGGCTGCTGCGCGCCACCGTCGAACACGTGGAGCAGCGGTTGCGCAACACCGCGCTGCCGCCCCTGAGCTCATCCGCGGCCTACCTTCGCGACGCGCTCAAGAAGGGGTACGCCGGCGTGGTGCCGCCGCCGCCGGCCGCGGTCGCCGAGCCGGCGCCCTCGGCGGTGCAGGCCTCGGTGCAGGGCATCCGCGAGGAGTGGGAGCGCGCCCAAGCGCGCGACTGCGAGGCCCGCTATGCGGCGCTGCCTGCCGAGGAGCAGGAGCGCTTGCGCCTAGCCTTCCAGGAAGAGGCGCTGCCCGGGCTCATGGCGCCCATTGCGCGCGCCTGGGAGCGCGACGGCCCGTCCAGCCGCATCGCCGGCCCGCTGTTCCTGCGCTGGCTGGTGCGGCGCTGGCTCCTGGCCGAGCCCACCGAGAAGGACCTGCTGGAGTTCGCGATCGCGCGCGGCATGCTGCAGCTTGGCTGAGCCGCCGCCATGGAAACCTGGTTTCCAGCGCCGCCATCCACGCAGCTTGCGAGCCGGCCTCGCAGCCGGCTTTTCCATGCCTTGGCACCCTCCATTTGCACGGGTGTGAACGGTTCCCGCCTTCGCAAGTTTCCGTAACAGTCAAGGGGCTAACACGAGGGTAGGGGAGCCCCATGTACAGGTTCGAATGGTTCGAGCAGGTCAAGCTCGGGCAGGCGGCGCGCGTGGACGCGGCCACGGCCGCGCGCGTGAGCCCGGTGGTGTGGGGACTGGGCTTTACCAGCCTGCTGACCGATGTCTCTGCCGAGATGGTCAACAGCACGCTGCCGGTGTACCTGGTGCTGCACCTGCACCTGAGCCCGGCGCAGTACGGGCTCATCGACGGCATCTACAACGGCTTCGCCATCGCGCTGCTGAGCCTGCTCGCGGGCTGGCTCGCCGACCGCCACGCGCGGCAGAAGGAGCTGGCGCTGGCGGGCTATGGCCTGTCCACGCTGTGCAAGCTGTTCCTGCTGGCCGCCAGCGGCTGGAGCGCGCTGCTGTGGATTGTGGGGCTGGACCGCGCCGGCAAGGGCCTGCGCAGCGCGCCGCGCGACGCGCTCATCTCGCTCAACACCCCCGCCAGCCAGTACGCCGGCGCCTTTGCCGTGCACCGCGCGCTGGATGCCTGCGGCTCGCTGCTGGGGCCGGTGGCGGCCTTCGTCCTGCTGGCGCAGCTGCCAGGCGCCTTCGACGCGGTGTGGGTCACGAGCTTCGTGTTCGGGCTGCTGGGCCTGGCGGTGCTGTGGTGCTTCGTGCCGCGGCCGGCGCCGACGGCATCGGCGCACGCGCCGCAGGCCGACGCGCCGGCCGGGGGACGCTGGATCACGCGCCGCTTCCTGCTGCTCGCCGGTTGCGGCGCGCTGCTGGCGCTGGCCACCATCAGCGACGGCTTCATCTATTTGCTGCTGCAACAGCGCCATCCGGCGGCCACCGGCTACTTCCCGCTGTTCTACGTCGTCACCGCCGCGGCCTACATGCTGCTGTCCGTACCGGCCGGCCGCGTCGCGGACCGCTTCGGGCGCGGGCGCGTCTTCCTGGGCGGCTACGCCGTGCTCATCGCTCTGTACGCCGTGCTGATGGGCTCGAACGGGCTGAGCGTGGCGGCCGTCATCGGCTGCCTGTGCCTGCTGGGCCTGTTCAACGCCGGCACCGAGGGCGTGCTGATGGCGCTGGCCAGCGCCGAGGTGCCGGCCGCGCGCCGCACCACCGGCCTGGCACTCATCGCCACCGCCGTCGGCATCGCGAAGCTGCTGTCCTCGGTGCTCTTCGGCGCGCTGTGGCAGCACTGGGGCACGGCCACCGCCGTGCCGGTGTTCATCGCGGCGCTGGGGCTGGCGCTGCTGGCGGCCCACCAGGGGCTGCGGAGGATCGGGGCATGACCACCACCAACAACAAGCGCGTACTCGGCTTCTCCGCCCTTTGCGTTGCCGCCGTGGCGGCGCTGGGCGGCTACTTGTTCCACACCGGCCAGCGCATGGCGGCCACCAGCGCGGCGGCGCCGGCGCAGGCGGCACCGGCCACCGCGCTGGCCACGACCGCCACCGGCCGCCTGTTCTTCCGCCATTCCGGCGTTGATGCGCACCACGGCCAGCTCGCCTGGCGCGAGGCGGCGGGGCAGGGCGACGCGCACTTCGTGGAGCAGCTTTCCTGCGAAGTGGTGCATGCCTCGGGCGGACGCGGCCTGTGCCTGACGGCCAAGCGCGGCGTCGTCACCACCTACGGCGCCAAGGTCTTCGACGCCGCCACCTTCGCCGTGCGCGCCGACATCCCGCTGCAGGGCATCCCGAGCCGCACCCGGCTGTCGCGCGACGGGCGCCTGGGCGCCTTCACCGTCTTCACCGCCGGCCATGGCTACGCCAACCTCGACTTCTCCACCCAGACGCTGCTGATCGACACTGCCGACGGCCGCGTGCTGGCCGACCTGGAGCAGTTCGCCGTCACCCGCGACGGCCAGCCCTTCACGGCCAAGGATTTCAACTTCTGGGGCGTCACCTTCACGCCCGATGCGCGCGGCTTCTACGCCACGCTCTCCAGCGCCGGCAAGCACTATCTGGTGCGCGGCGACATCGCCTCGCGCAGCGCCACCGTGATCCACGACAACGTCGAGTGCCCCTCGCTGTCGCCCGATGCGCAGCGCGTGGCCTACAAGAAGCGCTACATCGTGGACGGCCGCATCGTCTGGCAATTCCACGTGCTGGACCTGCGCACCGGCGTGGAGACGCCGCTGGCCGAGAAGCGCAACGTGGACGACCAGATCGAGTGGCTGGACGACGCCCACGTGCTCTACGCGCTGCCCGCGCCCGACGGCAGCGCCGCCACCGAGGTCTGGGCCACGCCGGTGGACGGCCGCGGCGAGCCGGTGCTCTACCTGCGCAACGCATATTCGCCGGCGGTGGAGCGGGGCGTTGAAACCGCGGCTGTTGCCGCGTCCACCGCCCGTACCACGCCCTGACGATTGGACACAACGGCAGCCAAGGCTGCCGTTTTGCGCAGCGGATGCGGCGTTCCGCGGCACTTGTTGCGCTTCCGCTTGCCGCGGCCCCTGGCGAGACTTGTCTTACTCGATTGACGGGAGACAAGCCATGACAGCCATTACCAGCCCCCTCCACACTGAAACGCTGTACGTCGGCGCGCGCGATCTGGTGCGCCTCGTGCAGCGGCTGGGGCTGCCGGCCTGCATTGCCGGCGTGGCCGAGCGCATCGGGCGCGACTTCCTTCGCTGGGAGGAGTTCGAGAAGACACCGCGTGTGGCCAGCCACTCGCGCGAGGGCGTGATCGAGCTGATGCCCGTGGCCGATGCCGCGCGCTTCGCCTTCAAGTACGTCAACGGCCATCCCAAGAACACCCGCGAGGGGCTGCCCACCGTGATGGCCTTCGGCGTGCTGGCCGACGTGGCCACCGGCGCGCCGCGGCTGCTGAGCGAGCTCACCCTCACCACCGCCATCCGCACCGCCGCCACCTCGGCGCTGGCCGCCCGCGCACTGGCGCGGCCCGACAGCCGGCGCATGGCGCTCATCGGCAACGGCGCGCAGGCCGAGTTCCAGGCGCTGGCCTTCCGCGACCTGCTGGGCATCCGCGAACTGCGCCTGTTCGACGTGGACCCCGCCGCCACCGCCAAGCTGGTCGCCAACCTGGAGGACGAAGGTTTCACCATCACCGTCTGCGCCGGCACGGCCGAGGCGGTGAAGGGCGCCGACGTCGTCACCACCGTCACCGCCGACAAGACCAACGCCACGATCCTCACGCCGGACATGATCGAGCCCGGCGTGCACCTCAACGCCGTGGGCGGCGACTGCCCCGGCAAGACGGAGCTGCACCGGGGCGTGCTGGAGCGCGCCTCGGTGTTCGTGGAGTTCGAGGCGCAGACGCGCGTCGAAGGGGAGATCCAGCAGCAGCCTGCCGACTTCGCCGTCACCGAGCTGTGGCGGGTGCTGGCCGGCCACCATGGCGGGCGCCGCTCGGCCGAAGAAGTCACGCTCTTCGACTCGGTCGGCTTCGCGCTGGAGGACTACTCGGCGC
>JAEYPG010000253.1 GCA_023410975.1 Pseudomonadota bacterium | reverse complement strand
GGCGCGCCAGCACCAGCAGCTGCTCCACCAGCCGCGTGGCGCGGTCGATGCCGGCCGTCAGGCGCTGGATGGCGCGCTCGCGCGCGGCCTCGTCCGGCGCGCGCTGCAGGCCCTGCACCTGCAGCTTCAGCGCCGCCAGCGGCGAGCGCAGCTCGTGCGCGGCGTCCGCGACGAAGCTCTTCTGCGCCTCGAAGGCCTGGCGCACGCGCACGAACAGCAGGTTGAGCTCGTCGGCCAGCGGCTGGATCTCCTCAGGCAGGTCGCGCCCGTGCACCGCGCCCAGGTTCTCGGCCTGGCGCGAAGCCACCTGGCGCTGCAGCCGCTGCACCGGCGCCAGCGAGCTGCTGACCACGGCCCAGGCCAGCAGCATCAGCAGCGGCGCCAGCACGCCGATGGGCGCCACGGTGCGCAGCGCCAGCGTGCGCGCCATCTCGCGCCGCGCCGCCATGTCCTGCGCCACCTGGATCACCTGCGTGCGCGTCTGCAGCGAGAACACGCGGTAGGTGCTGCCGTGCGCCTGCACGTCGGAAAAGCCCAGCACCGCGCGCTGCGGCAGCGCCGCGCGCGCGGCGGACTGGAACACGCGCAGCCCGTCGGCGGTCCAGACCTGCACCACGAACTCGAAGTTCTCGGCCTCGGCCGTGTCGGGCAGCCCGCCGCGCGAGGTCAGCCCGGGGCGCAGCGCCAGCGCCATCTGCTGCATGTGGTAGTCGAAGATCTGGTCCGCCTCGGCGCGCGCGGTGCCGTAGGCGGCGATGCCCTGCGCCAGCGCCGTGAGCACGATGGCCGCCAGCAGCAGCCACAGCAGCCGCGCGCGCAAGGATTGCGGCAGTCGAATCCGCATGGAGCCTCCCGCGTCCCGCTTCAGCCCTTGGGCACCATGTAGCCCAGGCCGCGCACGTTGAGGATGGTGTCCGCCCCCAGCTTCTTGCGCAGCCCGTGGATGTAGACCTCCACGGCGTTGGAGCTGATGCCGTCCCTCCAGCCGTAGAGCTTCTCCTCCAGTTGCGCGCGCGACAGCACCAGTCCCGGGCGCGCGATCAATGGTTCCAGCACGGCCCACTCGCGCGCCGACAGCACCACCGGCTGCCCGCCCACGCTGGCCTCGCGCGTGGCCGGGTTGAGCGAGACGCCCCGGTGCTCGTACACGGGCTCGGCGCGCCCGGCGGCGCGGCGCAGCAGGGCGCGGATGCGCGCCAGCAGCTCGTCGAGGTCGTAGGGCTTGAGCATGTAGTCATCGGCGCCGGCGTCCAGGCCCTCGATGCGCTGGGCCACGGCGTCGCGCGCGGTGGTGATGAGCACCGGCGTGCGGTCCTTGCGCGCACGCAGTGACCTCAGCACCTCCAGCCCGTCGCGCCGGGGCAAGCCCAGGTCCAGCAGCAGCAGGTCGTAAGCCTGCGTGTGCAGCGCCGTCTCGGCCATCTCGCCGTCCTTGACCCAGTCCACGGCGTAGTGCTCCGCGCGCAGCAGGTCCAGTACGGCCTCGCCGATCATCGTGTCGTCTTCCACCAGCAGCAGGCGCATGCCCCGAGCTCCCTTCGTTGTTCTACGTCCTGAAAGTAAACCGTTCGGGCCGAGCCCGTCGAAGCCCTGCCGCCCAGCCAGGCAGCAGGCCCTTCTACAAGCTCAGGGCGAACGCAAGAGTGACATCAGGTCCAGTCGTCCCCGCCTCCATCGAACTCCCCGCCGTCGCCCAGCATGTCGCCGCTGAACGGGTCGTTGCCAGGGTCCTGGCCCGGGTCCGCGAACTCGTTGCCGCTGATGGCGTCCAGCGGCGACTGCATGTCGCCCGACAGCAGCCCTTGCCCGGCACCGCCGGCGCCGCCGTGGTCGTGGTCATGGAACAGCGCATCCAGCCCGTGGAAGAGCAGGCTGCCACCCAGCACCCCCGCGCCCACCGCCGCAGCGTTGCGCAGGAAACCGCCGCCGGCCGACGGCGCCTGGCCCGCCAACGCGCCCGGCCCGTAGCCCGGGCCCGAGCCGGGGTAGCCGGGGCTCACGCCGGCGGGCGCACCGCGCTGAAAGAGGCCGCCCCAGCGCGACGGTGCCTGCGCCTGTGCCGTGCCCGCCGGCAGCGGCGGGGCGTGGCCTTGGGCCGGCTGGCCTTGCGGCTGTCCCTGGCGCAACTGCTGCAGCTCGGCCTGGGCCTGTTCCAGCGCCAGCTCCAGCATCAGCGCGCGCTGCAGCAGCAGGTAGGGCGCGTCGGGGCGCACCTTCATCAGCGCGGCCACCTCCAGCGCGGCGTCCTCGTCCTGCGGCGCCTCTGGCGCGCGCGACAGGCGCGTGACCAGGCGCACGACCCGGAGTCTTTCCTCTGCATTCATGAAGCTGCCTCCTTGTGGCGGTCACGGCGAAAAGCACCGTGGTTCAAGAATCTAGAGAGCAACCCTTAGACCGGCCTGAACCTGGGTGCGTCCCACGGGTTGCGACTCCCCGGCAGGAGCCCTGCCGGCGCCGACTATGATGGCCGCAATACCCCCAAAGGAGCGATTCACACATGGCACAGGCAGGCACGCAGGTCACCTCAGAGCTGCTCAACGCCCACGAGGCCGAGGTGCTGCAGCAGTGGCTGCAGCAGCTCAAGGACGACGGGGCGCTGCACAGCGGGCGCATTCGCGAGGGTGAGCTGCAGACCCAGTGCGGCCAGTTCCTGCGTCTGCTGCGCGACGCGCTCAGCGCCGGCTCGCAGGACATCGAGGCCCCCGCCTTCGCCCCGGTGCGCGAGATGCTGGCCGACATCTCCGCCTCGCGCGCCACGCAGGGCTTCAGCCCGCGCGAGACGACGCTCTTCATCTTCTCGCTCAAGCAGCCGCTGTTCGACGTGTTCGGCCGCCACGCGGTGGCCGACCAGGCCACCACGCTGGCCGCCAACTGGAGCATGGGGCTGCTGCTGGACCGGCTGGGCTTGCACACCATGGAGGCCTACCAGCGCACGCGCGAGGAGCTGATCGTGCGCCAGCAGCAGGAGATCGCCGAGCTCTCCACGCCGGTGATCAAGCTGTGGGACGGCATCCTGGCGCTGCCGCTCATCGGCACGCTGGACAGCCAGCGCACGCAGGTCGTGATGGAAAACCTGCTGGAGTCCATCGTCCAGCAGAGCGCGGGCATCGCCATCATCGACATCACCGGCGTGCCCACGGTGGACACGCTCACCGCGCAGCACCTGCTCAAGACCGTGGCCGCGGCGCGGCTCATGGGCGCGGACTGCATCATCAGCGGCATCCGCCCGCAGATCGCGCAGACCATGGTGCACCTGGGCGTGGAGCTGGACGTGGTGTCCAAGGCCACGCTGGCCGACGCCTTCGCGCTGGCGCTGGCCCGGCAGGGCCGCGGCGTCATGAGGCGCCGCACCGAAGCAGCATCCAGCGGCCACGCACCGCAGGCCTGAACCCATGGACCGCATTCCCATCCTCAAGCTCGGCAACGTGCTGCTGGTGACGATCCAGGTGGACATGCACGACGAGCTGGCCTCGGCGCTGGAGGAGGACCTCACCCAGCGCATCGTCGCGGTGGGCGCGCGCGGCGTGCTCATCGACATCTCCGCGCTGGAGATCGTGGATAGCTTCATGGGCCGCATGCTGGACAACATCGCCGCGGTGTCGCGCATCCTCGATGCCGACACGGTGGTGGTGGGCATGCGTCCGGCGGTGGCCATCACGCTGGTGGAGCTGGGCCTGTCGCTGCACGGCGTGAAGACCGCCCTCGACGTGGACAAGGGCCTGGCGCTGATCGCCGGCTCCGCGCGCCACGCCTGGCGCAATACCGTTGTCGCCGACGACGACGAGGACGGCGCCTACGGTGAGTGACGTCCTGGAGATTCGCAGTTCCGAGGACGTGGTGCGGGTGCGCCAGCGCGTGCGCGCCCTCGCGGTGGAGGCCGGGCTGAGCCTGGTGGACCAGACCAAGATCGTCACCGCCGCCAGCGAGCTGGCGCGCAATACGCTGGACTACGGCGGCGGCGGCACGGTGCGCATCGAGCTCGTGGCCGGGCCGCGGCGCGGCGTGCGCATGCAGTTCGAGGACCAGGGCCCGGGCATCCCCGACATCGCCGCCGCGCTGCGCGACGGCTTCACCACCGGCGGCGGCCTGGGCCTGGGCCTGGGCGGCGCCAAGCGGCTGTCCAGCGAGTTCGCCATCGACTCCACGCCGGGGCAGGGCACGCGCATCACGATCGCGCGCCTCAAATGAGCGGCCACCACCGGAGCGGCAGTCCATGTTCGAAGTGATGGTCAACGATTCCAGCGCCGTGGCCGAGGCGCGGCGCCGCGCGGTGGCCGCCGCCGCGGCGCTGGGTTTTGATGAAGTACGCGCCGGCCAGCTCGCCATCGTCGCCACCGAGCTGGGCACGAACCTGCTCAAGCACGGCGGCGGGGGGCGGCTGCTGGTGGGCTGCGGCAGCGACCGCATCGAGTTGCTGGCGCTGGACCAGGGCCCCGGCATGGCCGACGTCGCCGCTTGCATGGCCGACGGCTATTCCTCCGCCGGCACCGCGGGCAATGGCCTGGGCGCGGTGCGGCGCCTGGCGCAGTCCTTCCATCTCGCCTCCTGGCCGGGCAAGGGTACGGTGGTGCTGGCCTGCCTGTCGCGCAAGGGCGAGGCGACGTGCCAGCCGGCCGCCGACGAGCCACTGGGCGGCGTGAGCATCCCCAAGCCCGGCGAGCGCGCCTGCGGCGACGCCTGGGCCACGCACGCGGACGGGCCTGTGCGGACGGTGTTCATGGTCGATGGCCTGGGCCACGGCACCGAGGCCGCGGTGGCGGCCAACGAGGCGGTGGCGCAGTTCCAGCGCAGCCACCACGAGCCGCCGGCGCAGATCGTGCACGCGGTGCACCAGGCCCTGCGCCACACCCGCGGCGGCGCGGTGGCGGTGGCGCGCATCGATCCGGGCAGCGCGACGGTCTCCTTCGTGGGACTGGGCAACATCGCCGCGGCGGTGGTGGGCGGCGGCACGGTGCGGCGCATGGTTTCGCACAACGGCACCGCCGGGCACAACGCCCGGAAGATCCAGGCCTTCGACTACCCCTGCGGCCCCGGCGCGCTGCTGGTGATGCACTCCGACGGCCTGTCCTCCGGCTGGTCGCTGGACGGCTATCCGGGCCTGCAGCGCATGCACCCGCTGCTGGTGGCCGGCGTGCTCTACCGCGACTTCGCTCGCGGGCGCGACGACGCCACCGTGGTGGTGGCCCGGACGGGGGCGCCATGACACGGGTGCTGGCCCGGCTGCCGCTGGCCACCGCGGCCGACGTGGTCGCGGCGCGGCAGAACGCGCACCGCCTGGCCGAGCGCCTGGGGCTGGACCGCCAGGCACAGACGCGCATCGCCACCGCGGTGTCGGAGATGGCGCGCAACGCCTTCACCCACGCGCGCGGCGGCGAGGTCGAGCTGGCGGTGGACGCGCCGGCGCAGCCGCAGTACCTGTGCGTGACGGTGCGCGACCGCGGCCCGGGCATCGCCGAGCTGCAGGCCGTGCTCAGCGGACAGAAGAGCTTCCAGCCCGGGCGCGGCACCGGGCTGCCC
>JAEYPG010000249.1 GCA_023410975.1 Pseudomonadota bacterium | reverse complement strand
GATGGCGATGAAGCCGTTGGCGCCGGGCTTGTTCTCCACCACCACCGGCTTGCCCCACTTCTTCTGCAGCCGCTCGGCCACCAGCCGCACCACGGCCTCCGGGCCCGCGCCGGCCGGGAACGGCGTGGTGATGCGCACCGGCTTGGTGGGGAACTCCTGCGCCTGGGCGGCGCCGGCGATCAGGGCCAGCGTGCCGATGGCGGCCGCGGCGAGGGACTTGAGGCGGAACATGGTTTCTCCTGTGTTTTTGATTGGTGCGGTTGCGGCGGCAACCTCAGTCGATGTACTTCAGGCCGGCCTTGGCCAGCGGCTCGCGCATGTTGTACATGTCGAGGCCGAGCACGCCGGAAGCCAGCTTGGCGCGCTTCTCGCCTTCAAAGCTCTCGCGCTTGGCGGCGGCGGCGGCCACCTCCTTGACCTTGGCCGCGGGCACGCAGCAGATGCCGTCGTCGTCGGCCACGATGGCGTCGCCCGGATTGACCAGCATGCCTGCGCACACCACGGGGATGTTCACCGAGCCCAGCGTGGCCTTGATGGTGCCCTTGGACGAGATGGCCTTGCTCCACACCGGGAAGCCCATTTCCTGCAGCACGCGCACGTCGCGCACGCCGGCGTCGATGATCAGCGCGCGCGCGCCGCGGGCCTGGAAGCTGGTGGCCAGCAGGTCGCCGAAGTAGCCGTCGGTGCACGGGGCCGTGACGGCCGCCACCACGATGTCGCCGGGCTGAATCTGCTCGGCCGCGACGTGCATCATCCAGTTGTCGCCCGGGTGCAGCAGCACCGTGACGGCCGTGCCCGAGACCTGCGTGCCCGGGTAGATCGGCCGCATGTAGGGCTGCAGCAGGCCGACGCGGCCCTGCGCTTCGTGCACGGTGGCCGAGCCCAGCGCGGCCAACTGGTCGGTGGCCTCGCGGTCGGCGCGGTTGATGTTGCGGTAGACGACACCGAGTTCGTACATGGCGTGGCTCCAGTTGTTCCAGTCAGTTCTCAAAAGCCCGTTCGGGCTGAGCTTGTCGAAGCCCTGCCGCACAGCCAGGCTGCCGGCCCTTCGACGAGCTCAGGGCGAACGGAAAACATGTCACAGGCCCTTGGCCTTCAGGGCGGCGTCCAGGCGCGGGAAGACGCGGCGGGCGTTGCCTTCGTAGACCATGTAGCGCTCCTCGTCGGTGAGGTTGGCGGTGGCCTCGACGTAGCGCTTGGTGTCGTCGTAGTAGTGTCCGGTCTCCGGGTCGATGCCGCGAACCGCGCCGATCATCTCGGAGGCGAAGAGGATGTTCTTCACCGGGATGACCTTGGTGAGCAGGTCGATGCCGGGCTGGTGGTAGACGCAGGTGTCGAAGAAGATGTTGTTGAGCAGGTGCTCGCTCAACAGCGGCTTCTTGAGCTCCTGTGCCAGGCCGCGGAACCGGCCCCAGTGGTAGGGCACCGCGCCGCCGCCGTGCGGGATCAGGAACTTCAGCGTCGGGAAGTCCTTGAACAGGTCGCTGGTGAGGCACTGCATGAAGGCGGTGGTGTCCGCGTTCAGGTAGTGCGAGCCCGTGGTGTGGAAGCAGGCGTTGCAGCTGGTGGAGACGTGGATCATCGCCGGGATGTCCAGCTCGACCATCTTCTCGTAGATCGGGTACCAGTGGCGGTCGGACAGCGGCGGGCTGGTCCAATGGCCGCCCGAAGGATCGGGGTTGAGGTTGACGCCGACGAAGCCGTACTCCTTGACGCACTTCTCCAGCTCGGGAATGCAGGTTGCGGGGTCAACGCCGGGCGACTGCGGCAGCATCGCCGCGCCGATGAAGTGGTCGGGGAACAGCTGGCTCACGCGGTAGCACAGCTCGTTGCAGATGGCGGCCCAGGTGGA
This sequence comes from Pseudomonadota bacterium, assembly GCA_023410975.1. Lineage (GTDB taxonomy): Bacteria > Pseudomonadota > Gammaproteobacteria > Burkholderiales > Burkholderiaceae_C > Azohydromonas. Next base: position 696 of record JAEYPG010000249.1, on the reverse strand, counting down.
GGAGGTCTCGAAGTCGCCGATGTGGTGCGCCATGAAGCTCGCGCGCGGGCTGAACACCGTCAGGTCCGAGCCGCGCTGCTTCATCAGCTTGAGCTGGTTGGTCTCGATGGACTCGCGCAGCTCGTCGTCGCTGATCTTGAGCGCCTTCGGGTCGGGCTTCTTGCTCGGGTCCTTGAGCGAGGCGATCTGCAGGTCGCGCCAGGCGCCCAGCGCCGCCGGGGCCGTGGTGTAGTGGCCGTGTACGTCGATGATCATCCGGATCTCCTAGGGAAGTTTTGGTCGGGAGTTCGAGCCGGCTTCCGGCGCCAAGCCCGTTCGCTGTGTTTTTTTGGCCCAGCACCGCGGGGCGGGCAGATGGCATGCCGGGAGGTGCCATGCCGTCCTGCTGTCGCGGCGCGATTCTGGAGATGCCCAGGCAACGAACCAAGCCCATTCAGCCCATAGCTGTTATATCAATTCGGCATGGCTGAGTATGCAAACCCATCGCAAAGTGGACTGGCAGAGTTATCTTTGGGTGCATCCTGCGCAAGCAGGACTTGCCAGGCGCCCAGCGGGGCGTTTCAGTCGGTCCCGGCGATCAACGGCGTGCTGCCGGTGGGCAGCCCCAGGCTGAGGTCGATGAGCAACTGCGTCACCTGCCGCATCAAAGGCCCCGGGCGGCGGCTGGAGGAGCGCGCCAGGCACAGCACGCTGGTG
>JAEYPG010000636.1 GCA_023410975.1 Pseudomonadota bacterium | reverse complement strand
GCACCAGCAGCGCGGAGGCGACGATGCCCAGCCCCGTGCCGCCGTAGTACAGCCCCGGCAGCAGCCCCGCGCGCCCGGACTGCGCCGCCAGCCGCGCCGCGAGCAGCCCGCCGGAGACGAAGCTCGCCGCGCTGGCCACGCCGGTGAGCAGCCGCAGCGCGGCCAGCAGAACGTCGTGCCGCACCGCGCCGTGCAGCGCCAGCAGCAGCGCCGCCGCGAAGCCCCCGCCCAGCAGCAGCCCTCGGGCGTCGTGCCGGGCCAGCGCGCGCGGTGCCAGCAGGGCCCCCAGCAGGTAGCCAGCGGCGTTGGCGGTGTTCATCGCGCCGCCGGTGAACCAGTTCCAGTGCAGGTCCGCCGCCATGGGCGGCAGCAGCAGCGCGTAGGAGAAGCGCGCCAGGCCCAGCGACACGGCGGCCGACAGGGCCAGGCCGAGGGCGGGCGCGAGGGAGGCGGCGAGCGGGTCGGCGCCGGGAGCGGAGGCGACGGCTTGGGTGGGCGGCAGGGGGCGGCTCATGAAGGGCATTGTGGGTGGCCGCCCGCAGCCGCCCGCTTCACGACACCCCGCCCCGCCGCTCCGCCTGCTCCAGCTCCAGGATCGCCACCACGTCCTTGAACTGCTCGCGGTTGCGCTCGTTGAGGTTCATCAGCGCCTGGTGCGCCTCCAGCACCGTGCCGGCCAGGGTCTCGTCGTCGGCCTCGTCCTCGTCGCCTTCCGCGACGGTGAAGCCTTCGAGCACGACAGGCTTGCCGTCCGGGCCCACCAGGTTGAACTCCTCGTCGAAGCCCATGCTCATCAGCACCTCGCTGATGTCGGGCCGGCCGGTGACGAGGGTGGCGCGCGGCGCGCCCGCCTGGCGCAGCCGGTTGTTGAGCCGCGCCAGCAGCCCCAGGTGCGTGCTGTCGATGGCTTCGGTATCGCTCAGGTCGATCACGAAGCCCGCCGGCCTGGGGTCCTGCTCGAACAGCTTGCGCAGCCAGGCATCCAGCGCGGGCGCCAGCGGGTAGCGCACCTCGCCCAGCAGGCGCAGCACGTGGATGCCGCCGCTGCGGGCGTGAAGGATCCGTCCTCCGGCTTCAGGCATGGTGGTCGATCTCCAGCAGGGCGATGTCGTCGATGCGCTCCGCGGGCTCCTGCAGCCCCAGGCGCTGCATGAAGTCCTCCAGGCGCTGGGCCGCATCGCCCACCTGCGGCAGCAGCGCCTCGGCACGGCGCGTGTCCTGCGCCGGCAGCAGCTCCAGCACCCCGTCGGAGGCCAGCAGCAGCCGGCACCCCGGCGGCAGCCGAACGCACTCCTCCGCGTAGCGCGCGCTCTCGAACAGGCCGATCGGCCGCCCCCGGTGCGCCAGGAAGCGGGCCGACTGCCCGTCATGCAGGATCGGATACGGGAAGTGCCCCGCGTTGCACCAGCACAGCGAGTGCTCGCGCCGGTCGATGACGCCGTAGAGCATGGTGGCGTGCTTGTCCAGCTCCTCGGCGCAGAAGTCGCGGTTGAGCTGCGACAGCGCGAGCGCCGGATGCAGGATGGTCGGGTCGCGCTCGCGCGCATGGGCACGCAGGTAGCGCCCCACCAGCGTCTTGAGGATCACCGCCACGAAGGCCGAGGCCGCGCCGTGGCCGGCCACGTCGGCGAGGTAGAAGCCGATGCGGTGTTCGTCGAGCGGGAAGTAGTCGATGAAGTCGCCCGAGAGGTAGGCCGAGGGCAGCAGCCGCCGCGTGAAGCGGTACTCGCCAAAGGCCAGCCCGTCGGGCGGCAGCAGCCGCTGCTGCAGCGCACGCGCGGCCTCCTCGTCGTCCTGCAGCTGCCGCACGGTGCGCGCGAGCTGGCGGTTCATGGCTTCCAGCTGCGACTGGTAGTCGCGGTTCTGGCGTATGAGGCGGGCGCGCTCCAGCGCATGCGCGATGGCGGTGTCGAGCACGCCGAAGTCGGCGATGGGCTTGGTGATGTAGTCCCAGGCGCCACGCTTGAGCGCCTGCATCGCGTCGCCCACCTGCGACGCCCCGGAGATGACCAGCACCGGCGTGTCGGGCGAACGCATCTGCAGCGCCGCCACCACCTCCAGCCCGTCCATGTCGGGCAGGCCCAGGTCGCACAGCACCAGGGCCGGCTGCTCGCGGTCGAAGGCCTCCAGCCCGCTGCGGCCGTCGGCGGCCTGGATCACCTCGTGGTCGCAGTCCTCCAGGTACGCCGCCAGGCTGCGGCGGATGCCGCCGTCGTCGTCGATGCTCAGGATGCGGGTCATGCGCGGCAGCGGAGCAAACGGCAACCCTCTGGGCGCCGAGGCGGTGAATTCATTCCAGTTCCTCGCAGGTACCGAAGAGAGCCCGTTCGGGCTGAGCCTGTCGAAGCCCCCAGCACAGCTGGCCTACAGGCCCTTCGACAAGCTCAGGGCGAACGGTGATTTTTGACTTCCAACTTGAATGGGCTCACTGCGCTCCAGCCAGCCGCCGCACCGTGGCCGCCAGCGGCGTCATGTCGCGCAGCGGCTTGTGCAGCAGCGGGATCTCGCCCAGCGCCGCCAGCTCGTCGGGCAGCTCGTACTCGGCCGAGCCGGTGTGCATGGCGAAGCGCAGCCCGGGGCAGCGCTCGGCCAGCCGCGCCACGGTGGTGGCGCCGTCGATGCCGGGCAGGCGCACGTCCATGATGCAGACGTCGTAGCAGCGGCCCGTGCCCACGTGCTCCAGCGCCTCCTCGCCCGAGCGCACGATCGTGACCTCCATGCCGTCGTCCTCCAGGAAGGCCTGCACGCACAGCGCGATCACGGGTTCGTCGTCCACCACCAGCACCCGCAGCACGGCGTCGTCGCTCATGGTCAGAACCCTCCCTGGCGCAGCGGCAGCCGGATCGTGAAGCAGCTGCCCTCGCCCGGCGTGGACTCCAGCGCCAGGCTGCCCTTGTGGTGGTCGGTGATGATGAAGTAGGACACCGACAGCCCCAGCCCCGTGCCGACGCCCACCGGCTTGGTCGTGTAGAAGGGCTCGAAGATGCGCCGCTGCGCCGCGGTCTCGATGCCCGGGCCGTTGTCCTCGATGTCGATGCGCACCGCGTCGTCCTCGCGCGCCGTGCGCAGCGTCAGCCGCGAGGGGCGCCGGCCGCCCTCGGCCATGGCCTGCGCCGCGTTCTTCACCAGGTTCAGCAGCACCTGCTCGATCTCCGTGCGCGCGCAGGGCACCGCGGGCAGTTCGGGGTCGTAGTGGCGCACCACCTCGATCTGCTTGAAGTCGTACTGCTTCTTGAGGTCGTAGTCGCTGGCGGCCAGGCGTACCACGGCGTCGAGCATCTGGTCCACGCGCTCGGGCGCGAAGTTCGATTCGGCGCGGCGGCTGAAGGCCAGCATGTCGGCCACGATGCGCCCGGCGCGCTCGCCGGCTTCCTGGATCGCCTCGATGAAGCTGTCCAGCCCGCGCGCGCCCAGGTAGCGCTGCAGCGCGTCCAGGTCCAGCCCCACCTCCTCGGCGATGCGGCGGTTGGCCGCCAGCTCCACGCCCAGGCGGCGGCGCAGGTTCTGGCAGCTCTGCAGGATCACGCCCAGCGGGTTGTTGATCTCGTGCGCCATGCCCGCGGCCAGGCCGCCCACGGACATCATCTTCTCGGTCTGCACCATCATCTGTTCCATGCGCACGCGCTCGCTGACGTCGTCCACGCGGATCACGGCGCCCACCGCGCCGTTGGCGGTCAGCGGGTAGGTCATCACGTCCACGAAGCGCGTCTCGCCCTCGTGCACGACGGGCTGGCGCTCCGCGCGCACCGGCGCGCGCTCGGCGATGGCGCGGCGCACGTTGTGCATCTGCTGCGCGTACTGCGGCAGCAGCTCGGCGAAGCGCCGCCCCAGCGCCTGCGCCGCGGCCATGCCGGTGACGCGCTCGGCCGAGGCGTTCCACTCCGTGACGCGGCCCTCGCCGTCCACGCTCACCAGCATCGACGGCATGGAGTCGATGATGTTCTTGAGGTAGGCGCGCATGCGCTGCAGCTCGTGCTCGCTGCGGCGGTGGCTGGTGAGGTCGTGCATGGCGCCGACCATGCGCAGCGCCCGCCCCGAGGCGTCGCGGATGACGTAGCCGTGGTCGTCGATGTAGGCCCAGCTGTCGTCCGCGCGCAGGAAGCGGTATTCCTCGTGCCAGCCGGTGCCGCCGCCATCGACCACGGCATGCATGCCCGTCACCACGCGCTCGCGCTCCTCGGGATGGATGTGCGCGGCCCACCAGTCCAGCGAGGGCTCGACGGCCTCGGCCGGGTAGCCGAACAGCGCCGTGACGGCGTCGTTCCAGCGCAGCGTGCCGGCGGCGAGGTCCCAGTCCCACACCGCGTCCACCGTGGCGCGCGCGACGATGCGGAAGCGCTCGTCGCTCTCAGAAGCCGAGGCCTCGGCGCGCGCGAGCTCGTCGGTGCGCCAGCCCAGCTCCAGCTGCGCCGCCGCCAGCTGCCCCAGCGTGCGCAGCGCGCGGCGCTGGGTGTCGCTGAGCAGGCGCGGACGGTGGTCGGCCACGCACAGCAGGCCCGCGAACTCGCCGTGCAGCGGCAGCCGCACCGCGGCGCAGAAGCGCACGCTCAGGTTGCCGCAAACGAAGACCTTGCCGCCCAGGCGCGGATCGGTCTTCACGTCGGCGACCACCAGCAGCTCCTGCTGTTGCGCCAGGGCGCGGAAGGGTGCGGCCAACGGACATTCGCCGCCGCTGTCCAGCCCGGCACGCCCGATCAGGCGCGGGCCCTGAGCGTCGGCCAGGCTGACGGTGGCGATCGGCGCCGCGCACACCAGCGCGGCCACGGCGGCCAGCTCGTCCAGCACGGCGGCGGACGCGGTTTCGGAAGGGAGAGGACCCAGCGCAGGCGGGGCGCTGGCAGGTTTGGAGTGGGGCAGCACGCTCATCGGAGTGCAGGAATTGTTCCCCCGCCCCGCCGCCTCGCCAAACCGGGCACGGAATGCAACCGGTGCCAGTCCGGTTACAGCCTGTCAGCCGGCCTCGCGCGATTCCCGGCGACACGCGCACGGGCAGCGCCAGCCCGCGCGCCGCAGGCCTGGGCAGCGTCCTCTCCGTTCGCCCTGGGCTTGTCGAAGGGTCCGCGGCGCGGGTGAGCGCGGCGGGCGCTTGGACAAGCTCAGCGCGATCGGGCGATGGGGGCCGTCACGAAGCGGCGCCTCAATGCAGCGTCACCGGCGCGACGACGGGGCGAGCGAACTCGCGGCCGATGACGGTGCGGGCGTAGAAGTAGTTCAGCCGGGTGTGGGTGTCCAGCGTGTCGATGTCCACGTGGCCGGCCTCGTCGCAGGGGAAGGCGAAGACGCGGTCGTGCTCCAGCAGCGAGCTGTAGCGAAGCTCGTAGGCGGCTTCGGCGTGGTCCTGGCGGCTCAGCATCGGGGCGTTCATGGAAGGCTCCTTGAAAGCGGTGGATCGATGCCCTTGGGTTGCGAGCGCGCGCGCCGCTGTTCATGCGATGGAAGCTTCGCGCCGCAGGTGGGCGGCGCGCGCGTGAAGAAGGTCACAGAGGCGCTTCAGCCACCGTCGCGCATCGCGCTCGGGTTGGCGGCACGCCTGTGGGGCATCGCCCCCGGGGCCGGCCTTTCGCTGCGCTTGCCAGCCTTGTGGGCGTACATGCGGCCGTCGGCACGATGGATCAGCGCCTCGGCCGTGCGCGCCTCGTAGCCGAAAGCCATGCCGAAGCTCACGCCACTGTCGGGAAAGCCGTCAGCGCGCAAGCGAGCCTCCAGCATGGGCAGCGCGGTGCACAGCCGCGCCTCGTCGCGCGGATAGGCCAGCACCGCGAACTCGTCGCCCCCCAGGCGAAACACCGCCGTGTGCCCGTCGCGCAGCGTGCCCAGCAACTGCGCGAAGGCGCACAGCAGCGCGTCGCCCTGCGTGTGGCCCAGGGTGTCGTTGATCGTCTTCAGGCCGTCGAGGTCGATCATCACCAGCAGTACCTGCGGCACCGCCTCCTCGCCATCCCCAGGCACCAGCGCCTGGCCCAGCATCTGGTCGAAGGCATGGCGGTTGAGGATGCCGGTGAGGTGGTCGGTACGCGTCTGGTCCAGCGCGCGGTTCAGGCGCTGCAGGTACTCGTCCTTCTGCCGCGCCAGGTGGCGGATCTTGTCGGCCAGCGCGAAGGCCAGCAGCAGCGCGTCGGCGGCGCTGCCCAGCAGCGTCAGCAGCTCGGGGTTGCGCACCGGCGTGTCGATCAGGCCCACGTTGGCCGGCAGGATGATGCTGGCCGGCACGGCCAGCCCCAGGAAGGCGGCCAGGAAATAGCGCGCCGGCGTGAAGCCCGACGCCAGGCTCACCCAGCCCGCGGCCAGGGCCAGCACGACCGACATCGAGATCACCAGCGTGGCCAGCGAGTGCGCCCAGGGCAGCGCCAGGAAGCAGCTGGGCAGCAGGGCCAGCGACATCAGGATGTTGAAGCGGGTCGCCTGCATGAGCCCTGGCGACGCGCGCTGCAGCTGCAGGAACTCGATGAAGAACAGCCCGTTGAAGACCGGGAACAGGAAGAAGCCGACGTAGTGCCAGCGCAGGTCGTACCAGCGCAGCCACTGCGCGCCCAGATGGAAGGTCAGCCCCCAGGCGAAGACCGCGCACAGCATGTACAGCGAGTAGTACAGCAGCGCCCGGTCGCGCGTGCCGAAGAACACGAACAGGTTGTAGAGCGCCAGCGTCCCGATCGCACCCAGCGCCGCCAGCGCCTGCACGGTTTCCGACACCACGCCATGGCGGTAGGCGCTTTCGGGCTCCAGCGACACGCGGGGAAAGCGGGCAAAGTACGGGCTCTCCAGCCGCACCAGCACATGGGCCATGGCCCCGGGCGGCAGGTTCACGTCGCCGCCGTAGTGCAGCGGGTATTCGGGGTCGTCCGCCAGGTAGCCGCTTTCGAAGCCCTGCGCCGGCTGCCCCGGCACCAGCACGCGCACCCGGATGCGCTCGACCAGGCTGGCATGCGGGTCCACGACCCACTGCGACACGGCCGAGGGGTTGTGCACCCGCGCGTGCAGCCAGTAGCGCCCGCCGCGCAGGTCGACGCGCGCCACGGGCCGCAGGCCCGCGAGCCAGGCCTCCAGGAGCTGCACGTCGGCGGGCGGCTCGCCCTCCCCCGCCTCGTACAGGCGGCCCTCGCGCATCAGGTTCGCGGGCCGCTCCGGGTCGAGAGCCAGAAGCGCCGGCATCGCGGCCCACGCCGCGCCGGGCAGCCACCACAACAGCAGCAGCACCAGCACCAGCGCCAGCGCCACGCCCGGGTATCGCCGACACGGCCAGGCCACTGGCAAATTCCGCTGCGCAAGCTCAGCCGTCGCGCTCACCGGCGATCACTGCAGGGTGCCCGCACATAGCGCGGGAAGCTTGCATGCCCGCCATCACGGCCGCCTCGACGCAGCCGGCGTTGAGACCGGTGCGTATCCAGTCGCCGGTCAGGTAGAGGTTGGCAAAGCCGCTGCCGTCGGTGGGCAGGCGCCAGCGGCTGCTGCCCACCAGGCTCTGCACGTAGCGCTCGGACGGGTCGACGTTGGCGCGCCAGTACTGGGCATCGAAGCGCTGCACGCCCTCGCCGCGGCTGGCGTCGTAGAGCGCGTTCCAGTCGAAGCCGCCCCGGGTGGCCACCGCCGGCCACAGCGGCTGCATGCCGGTGCTCAGCGTGCCGATCGCCGCGGCCTTGACCTCCTGCTTCACGCGCGCCGGGAAACCATGGTCGCTCGCGGGCGGGTACTCCGCCTGCGGCAGCACGCTGCAGAAGTAGGACACGTTGCGCGGCCCGTCCAGCGGCGGCCAGTCCTCGCGGCACAGCAGCTGGTCCATCGGTGCCCAGGTGTCGAAGGGCTCGGCATAGGCCGTGAGCACGGGCTGCTGGCCTTCGCGGCCTTGCAGGGTCCAGCCGAGCTGGCGCAGGTCGCACACCTGCCAGGTCTGGAAGGCCCGCGTCGCCACCGCCTTGACCTGCTCGCAGCAGCGAGCCAGCGGATCGCTGGCCGCCACGAGCTTGGGCGCGAGCACCGGCAGCGAGGCGACGGAGGCGCCGAACACCACCGTGTCGAAGTCCACGCCGCGCCGCAGCGTGCGCGTGGGCAGCGGGCGGCCCAAAGCGCGCTCGTTGCGTTCGGCCCAGTCCGACCAGTGCGACTCCAGGTCGTAGCTCGCGTCCTGCAGCAGCGCGGCCTGGGCCGCATCGAGCTGGTCCGTGTCCGGCGCGCTGGGCCAGCAGGGCAGGCCCTTGACATCCACCAGCGGCTGGTACTCGGCCACGCCCGGGGCCAGTTCCATCTGGCGCCGAAGGCGGATCTCCTCCACCGTGTCGCCCGCGGCACTGGGCACCAGCTCCTCGACCTGATGGAAGAAGGCGAACTTCACGCCGCGGCGGCGCAACACCTCGTACAGCGGGGCGAACACCACGTCGCCCATGCCGGCCTGCATCTTCCACATGAAGGCGCCGCGGTAGTCGAAGGCCATGCGCATCATGCCGCGCAGCATGGTGCCGGCCTCGATGTTCGGCCGCTCGGCGTTGCCGTCCTCGTAGGCGAAGACCAGGTCGTAGCAGCCGCGCACCAGGGGCGAATCGACGGTGACGCGCGGGTTGGCGCCGTGGCGCAGCAGCCAGGCACGGAAGTCCTCGTCGTTGATCACGTCCGCGCCGTGCACGAACACCCCGTCGCACAGCCCACCGATGAACACCGTGAGTCCAAGGTCGAGGCAGGCGTAGAGGCGCCGCAGTTCGGCGGCGGCGCCGCCGGTGTCCGTCCCGCCCTCGCGGGCCGCCTCGGCGGGGTTGCCGAAATCGCGCTGCAGCCGCTGGCGTACCCCTTGCAAGCCCTCCACGAGCAGCGCCAGCTCCGTCGAGTCCTTGGGCGGCGGCCCGGACAGCGCCAGCGCAAAGGCCTGCAGCGCGGCCATGCAGGCCTCGGCATCGTGCACCAGCCGCTCCACGGCATGCCCGGCGGCCTGCGCCAGGCGGTGCAGCCAGCTGCCCTCGTGCGGCGCCACGCTGGCCGGGGTGTGGTCGGCGTACAGCGTGTGCAGCCACTGGCGCATCCACTCGAAGGTGGTGAGCGTCAGCCGCCACAGGTTCACCTGCTCCGGCCCCTGGCCCGGCTCGCCCGGCGTGGGCGGCGTGTCCAGGGGCCACATTTCCCAGCGCTGCCCCACCTGCTCGGCCAGCGTGATGAAGCTCTGCGGCCTGAAGGCCTCGTCCCAGGTGGCCAGCGGCGCACCGGGCGGACGCTCCAGCAGCCCGTAGGCGCGCTTTATCGTCTTGAAGGCGTTGTCGTAGAAGCCGAACCAGATGTGCAGCCCGTGCTCCTCGATGCGCTGGCCCAGGGCGGCGTTGCGGCCGCTGGCCCCCTTGCCTCCCAGCCGCCAGCCCTGCTGGTAGACCGTGATCTCGCGCTGGTTCTGCCAGCCGGGCTCGTCGCTGAGGTAGAAGGCGGCCGTCATGGCGGACACGCCGCCGCCGATGATGGCGACCTTCTGCGGCGCCACGACCGAGTTGTCGTAGAGCTCGCGCGCGGCTGGCACCTGGAAGTCCATGTCCAGGCAAAAGGGCAGCAGCGCGGGCTGCGCGCCCAGTTGCAGCCCCAGCGCGCGGTCCAGCGGGAAGCTGGCGAAACGGTGCAGGACGCACTGGTATTCGCCGCGCAGCAGCTGCACCTTGCCCAGGGACGTGATCTGCGCCGGCGCCGTGACCAGCGCCTGGTACACCGCCTTCACGCCGCTGCCGTCAGGCAGCTGCTTCAGGAAGATCTGTTCCACGCTCCTGGAGCGCAGGGTCTGCGCCACGCTCTCCCAGCCCTGGGCATCCAGCGCCAGGAAGCCGGGCAGGCTCGCCGCCATCAGCTTGATGGCTTCCTCGATGAGCTCTTCCAGCGACCGCAGCGGCGTGGGCGCAGGCACCTCGCCCACCGCCTGCACCTCCAGCAGCGGATGCATGGCCAGCCGGGTCTCGGGCGAAAAGGGCTCGAAGCCCTTGGCCGCCAGCGTGAGGCGCGTGGCCGGCTCGCCGTCCTGCGGCAGCGTGCACTGGCACTCGTACTTCGGGTAGCCGTACAGCTCGCGCCCGTTGATGAGCGCCATGCAGTCGTCCACCCAGATGTGGCAGGGGTACAGGTACACCGCATCGATGCCGGTGCTGCCATGGTTCGACTGGCCGACCAGCACCCAGGTGACGATGTCGGTTTCCTCGCCCCAGCCCTTGGCCTCGTCGGACGGCCAGTCCGAATACGCGTGCCGTACCTGCGTGAAGGTGAGCATCACGTAGGGCGACAACACCTTGAAGCGCATCTTCGCGCCGGCCACGGCAGTGAGCGTGGCGTCCACGCTGGCCTGCAGCCGCTCCAGATTCCCGGCAACGAAAAAGCCGTACATCCGGGATCGTTCCAGCTTCAGCGTCGGGTGCATCAGCACCGAGCCGGCCGGGTAGAGCATGTCGGGACGCTGGGACATCGCAACGGTTACCATCCGTAAGGGTGAACCAGTGTATCGCGCCCCTATTCAGGGCTTGACGGACGGATCACCCCCCGCAGGAAACCGGACATCCACCGCTTGGGACGTTACCCGTGCCCGTGCCCGTGCCTACCCTTAGCGCACCACCGTGCAGCCCCCGCCCGGCCCCGGCTTGAAGCAGAAGTCGCCGGTGAGGCTGGAGCTTTCCCAGGGCACCTGCACGCGTCCCGTCTCGCGCGCCACGCTCAGGCGCACCTGCTTGAACAGCATCTCGATGGGCAGCCCCGGCGTCTGCAGCGCGCCCAGCAGGTGCTTGGTGTAGAGGCTGTGCGCCTCCTTGGGGTTGTCCAGCGCCACGCCGCCGGGTGCCGTGGAGAAGGCCACCATCGAGCCCAGCGGCGCCTCCACCGGCGCCAGCCCGGCCGGCGTGGCGCCACGGAATTTCAGGCGCCGCCCGTCCGGACCCAGGATCTCCGCGCCGGAGAACGGGTTGTTGCGGCAGGCGTCGAGGATGACGATGTTGATGCCCTGCGGCAGCGTGCCCAGCCGCTCCAGCAGCTCGTTGAGGTCGGCGCTCTTGGCCGGCACCTCCTCCTCGGCGCGGATCTCGGTGTCCACCGGCAGCAGGTAGTTGCGGCCCTTCACCTGCACGCCGTGGCCGGCGTAGAAGATCAGCCGCACGGCGGCGCTGCGCGTGTCCAGCGAGAAGCGGCGGAAGGCCTCGATCAGGTCGCGCATCGAGGCGTCCTGCACCAGCGCGACCTCGAAGCCCAGGCTGCGCAGCGCGCCGGCCATGGCCTGCGCATCGGACGCCGGGTTTTTCAGCGGCCCCACGCGGTAGGCGCTGTTGCCGATCACCAGCGCCACGCGGCGCTCGGCGGCCGGTGCCGCAGGGGCGGCGCGCACGCCGGCCGCGGCCAGCAGGGCGCTCAGGCACAGGGTGCGTCGAAGCGGCTGCATGTCTCGTCTTTCCTCGCATTCCAGACTGGAAAGATGCCCGGTCGAGCCGAGCCTGCCGAAGCCCTTCTGCCCAGCTGGCCCGCAGGCCCTTCGGCAAGCCCAGGGCCAGCGGAAGTGGGGACCATCGCTCACTGCCGCGCCGGCAGCCCGTCCACCACCTGCAGGCCTTCCACGATGGGATCGCCCTTGAGCTGCGCGGTGATGGCGTCGATCTGCTGCGCCGGCACGCGCACGTAGTAGTCGCCCAGCTGCCCGGGCCCGGCGGCCAGGCTGCCGTGGATGTTGACCAGCAGCAGCCGGATGTCGGCCTCGCGCGCGTCGGCCTTGAAGTTGAGCTTCAGGTACGGCCCCTGCTCCACCACGCTGCCGCGCAGCGCGCGCAGCTCGGTGCTGTCGTCCTGGTGGCGCTCCATGAGCTGCACGATCGCCACGCCCTGCACCGCCACCAGCGCCACCGCGCCGGCCAGCGCGGGCCGCAGCACGGCCTGCGGCACGAGCGCGGCGAGCCAGCCGCGCAGCTTGTCGCCGAAGCCCGGCTGCGCCGCGTGCCGCGCGCCCTGCGGCGCCGGGCCCTCGGTACGGATGCGCTGCAGCGCCCGCTCCAGGCCGACCTCGGCGGACACCGGCGGCACGTCCTCGCGCACCTTGGCCTGCAGCGAGCGCAGCCACTGCGCCTCGGCCTGCGCCTCGGGATGCGCCTGCAGCCAGCTCTCCACCTGCTCGCGCTCGGCGCTGCCCAGCGTGCCGTTGACGTAGAACGGCAGCAGTTCTTCCAGTCGTTCGTCGTTCATGGCGCTGCTCCGGTGAGCGATCCGCCGCCTTCGCGCTCCAGCAGCAGCTTCAGGCAGTTGCGCAGCTTCTGCCGCGCGTGGAAGAGCCGGGTCTTGACGGTGTTCTCGGGGCAGGACTGCACCTGCGCCACCTCCGCCAGCGACATCCCCTCGTAGAACACGAGGTGGATGGCCTCCCGGTGGTCGTCCGAGAGCCGCTCCATGCAGTGCTGCACGCCCTCGCGGCGCTGGCGCTGCGCCAGCTGCTCGAAGGCGCCGGCGTCCTCGCTGGCGATGACCTCGGCGATCTCCTGCAGGTCCTCGTACACCGCATCGGGCTTGCGCGAGCGGAAGGCCATCAGCACCTTGTTGCGCGCGATGCCGATGAGCCAGGTGCTGAACTGCGACTCGCCGCGAAAGCGCGCGGGCGCCTTCCAGACTTCGTACAGGGTGTCGGCCACGATTTCCTCCGCCTGGGCTTCGTTACCGAGTTTCCTGATCACGTAGGCATAGAGCCGGCGCGAGAAGGCCCGGTACAGCTCCCGGAAGGCCGCCTCGTCGCCCTGTCCGATGCGCACAAGCAGGCGCAGCACCTCGTCGTTGTCCATGGGGGGAGCGCACCGAAGGCACGAGCAGGGATGGAAGGCTCATGGTAGAGGCCGCCTTGAAGGATTGGAAACCGCGCGCCGGGTGGGGCTCACTCGCCGCGGAACTGCACGCGCCGGTTCTGCGGCGCATCGGGATCGAGCCCGGCCAGCGGCGCGTGCTCGCCCAGGCCCACGGCATGCAGCCGCTGCGGCGCGATGCCGTGCTGCGACACCAGGTACTGCCGCACCGCCTGTGCGCGGCGCTGCGACAGCCGCTCGTTGTAGTCCTCGCCGCCGACGGCGTCGGTGTGTCCTTCGATGCGCACGGCGCGCTCGGACGGCAGCAGCCGGATGCCCTGGGCCAGCGCGTCGAGCTGGCGCCGCGCGGCGGGATCGATGTCGGCGGAGTTGAAGCCGAAGCGCACCGGCAGCGCCAGCGCGCCGGCCTCGGCCGCGGGCTCGGCGGCGGTCGTGATGGCCTCCCGCGCCGGCGAGGCGTCGTCGAGCAGGCGCAGGCCGCGGAACTTGGGCTTGCTGGCGGGCGGCGCGGCCAGGATGGCGGCCACGTCCTTCGGGTCCACCGCCTCGTCCGCGCCGTAGAGCCGCACCGACTGCGCCCCGGCCGGGTCGGCGGCGACGAGGGCGGCCGCCGCCGCCAGCGCCACGGCCACCGTGGCGGCAAAGGTGATGCGCTTCGTCATGGTGAGGAGTCCGGAAGGGAGGGATGCCGCTGGGTTGCGGCCGGGCCGGACTGGGTTCAAGGAATCGTGCGCGGCGCGCGGTGCCGCGCCCTCGCCTCACCTCACCTCGCCTCACCTCACCTCACCTCACCTCACCTCACCTCACCTCGCCTCACCTCAGCTCGTACTCCACCAGCTCGAAGCTGGTCGCCTCCCGCACCGCGCCGCCCACGCTGGTCGTGACGGTGCTCTTCACCATCCGCCGCGCCGCCGGCGCGTACCAGACGACCTGCTCGGTGCTCACCGCCTTGCCTCCCCGCGGCGTGATGCGCCCGCTGAGCACCACCTTCAGCGCCCTGAAGCGCCCGGCCGCGACCTGGATCTCCTCCTCGCCCTCCACGCGCGCCTGCAGCGGCACGCTCACCTGTTCCACCCGCCGCAGCTGCGGCGCCAGCGGCTGCCCCGGCTGCCAGCCGCCCGCGGCCAGCAGGTAGGGCGCGAACTCCGGTGGCGTCAGCGTCCAGCCCGGCAGCTCGTGGAAGCCTGGCGCCAGTGGCGCCACCGCCGTGCGCAGCTTGGCGTCGGAGGTGGTGCTCCAGCTCTCGGCCACGCCCTCCGGCGTCACCGCCTCCACGCGCGCGCTCACGAACAGGTCGCCGATGCGGAACTGGTCCTGCACCCGGTAGCGCCAGCGGTCGCCCACGTGCGGCAGCGCGGCCTCGCGC
>JAEYPG010000144.1 GCA_023410975.1 Pseudomonadota bacterium | reverse complement strand
AGCCGTCACCGGCCGCCTGCTGGAGGCGGGGGCGGCCCCCTACCGCTTCGATGACACCCAGGGCACGTCGTACTTCGTCCGGGTGCAGACGGACCGCGGGGAGAAGGTGCTCTGGGGCGTGGACCTGGAGCGCGCGCTCGCGCAGTCGCGCAGCGGCGTGCGGGTGGGCGACAGGGTGACCGTGCGCAGCCTGGGCCCCAGGCCCGTGAGCGCCGATGCGCCCCGCCATGACGAGGCCGGCCGGGTCACGGACCACGAGACCGTCGCGACCCGGCGCCGGACTTGGCAGGTCGAGACGCCGGAGTTCGTCGACCAGCAGGCCGCCAAGGCGGCGGCCTTCAGCAGCGATGCCGTGCCGAGAACCAGACTGGTGGAGGAGCACCCCGACCTCACCAGCGCGGTCGTCGGGCTGTGGCTGGGCGAGCAGTTCGCCGCGCGGCGCATCGAGCGGCCCGAGGACCGCAGGCGCCTGGTCGCGCTGGTGAAGCAGCGGCTGGCAGAGGCCATCGAGCGCGGCGAGCCGATCGACACGCCCAAGGTCCGCCAGGCGGTCGCCCGCGACCTGGACGGCGCGGCACCGGACAAGGAGCGCGAGGACCGGGGCGTGACGGACGAGCCCGCGAGGGCACGCACGCGCGGCGCCCGCGCCCCCGAGGTCCCACCCCATGCGCGCGCCTGACCACGCCAGGGTCGCGTCGACTTCGGCGGGTGCCTCTGCCAGGCACCACGGTCCTCCGCCATGCGAACCGCTCGGCCCGTCACGCCATCGACGGCAGCGGGCCGCCTCGCTCACTGCCTCGAGCCCAGGAGACGCTGCCATGAAACCGCACTTCCTTTCGACGCTGGCGTTGTTGGCAGGCCTGGCCTGCGGTGCTGCCGCGCAGGACCTGCCACCCGGCATTCCGACACCCACCCACGACTGGGGCTGCGAGGTGCTGCTGTGCCTGGCCAATCCCAACGGACCCACGGCAGAGAAGGCATGCGAGCCGCCCATTCACCGCCTGTGGCGGGAGCTGCGGCGCGGCCGCCCGTTCCCGACCTGCGCGATGGCCACGGGCCCCAGCGGCCGCAGCTACGCGGTGCCCGGCTTCCAGCCCTACGACCCCTGCCCGGAAGGCACGACCGAGCTGGCCGCGGGCCAGTACGCCCAGCTGGCGGCTTCCATGACCGCGACGCCACCCGTGACGCGCTCGGGCAGCCCCAGCACCTACCGCGCCGGCGCCACCGGCCTGATGTACGCGGGCATTGGTGACGGCAGCGTGCCGTCCGCAGGCGAGACGCCGCCGGCCAAGGTCTGCGTCGCCGGCCTGCGCGACACGCGCAGCCTCTGGCTCGACGAGACCAGCTACCTGGTGGGCGTCTACGACGCGGTGTACGTCTCGCCGATGCAGGCCTCGCCGCGGGTCATCGACGTCTACGTGGACGACAGCCTCTGGCACCGGGTGCGCTGGTGAGCCGCATGGCCCGGATCGCGTCCCGCGACGATGCCCCCACCGGCCGGCATGCCCGCGCACGAGACAAGGCGCCGATGGCGGTCAAGCCGTTCGTGATCGCCGACGGCACGCTGGAAGCCCTCAAGTGGCTCGGGCTGGTGCTCATGGCGCTGGACCATGCCAACCGCTTCCTGTTCGGCGACCGGCTGCCGTTCGTCTTCGAGGCCGCGCGGCTGGTGATGCCGCTGTTCGGCTTCGTGCTGGCGTACCACCTGTCGCGCCCGGACGCCCTGCGGCGCGGCGTGCACGTGCGGGTCATGAGGCGGCTGCTGCTCTTCGGGCTGCTGGCCACGGCGCCCTTCGTGGCGCTGGTCGGCTGGTGGCCGCTCAACATCCTGTTCACGCTGCTGGTGGCCGTGGCGATCCTGGACCTGGCCGAGCGCGGACGTCCCATGCACCAGGTGGCTGCCGGTGTCCTGCTCACGGTGGGCGGCATGGTCGTCGAGTTCTGGTGGCCCGCGCTGCTGTGCGTGATGAGCGCCTGGGCCTGGTGCCGGCAGCCGACCCCGGGCCGGCTGCTGCTGTGGGCCGCCGCCACGGCCATCCTCGGGCTCGTCAACGGCAACCTGTGGTCGCTGCTGGCGGTGCCGCTGGTCCTGGCGGCATCGCGCATCGACCTGCACCTGCCGCGGTGGCGGCTGGTCTTCTACGGCTTCTACCCGGCGCACCTGGCGGCGCTCTGGCTGGTCCAGCGCCTGCTTGCCTGACCTCGACCGCGTGAAATGGCACAAGGCATCGCTCGGCGATGCAGTGGCAGTGTTTCACGCAGGAACGGGCCAACGGGCGCGCCCGGCAGGTATAAGCAGCGGCATGACCCCGTTGAAGCTCACCCAGGTCGGAGACTCGGTCGGCGTGATCCTGCCTGAGGAAGTTCTGGCCCGGCTGAAGGTCAAGGCAGGCGACACGGTGTTTGTCACCGATGTGGCCAGCGGCGTGCTGCTCACGTTCCTGGACCCGGCTCTCGAAGAACAGCTCGAGCTCGGCCGCGAGCTCATGCGCGAATTCCGCGACGCCTTCCACCAGCTCGCCGATTGAGCAACCAGACCTGGGCCAACCACAGGCCTTGGAGCCGGTGCACGGCGAACGATCGGGCCGTGCCCGGGTTGCCCGACGGGGGTCTCTGGCGCGTGGCCTTGCAGCCACGCAGCTGACGCTCTTGGCGGGCGCCGCGTTGCCCTCTGCGGCGCCAGCCGCTCGAAGGAGGCGTCGCCCGTGAAAGACAGCCCTGCGGCAGGTGCCGGCCGCGCGATCGGACTGCGTTGCGCACGCGGCCGCGGCCCCTTCCCTGGAGGTTGATGCATCGCGGCTGCCGGCAGCCGCAGGAAACGGGATGTCGTGCGGGCACAATCGCTCGGCCCCCACTGCCGCGGCTTGCCTGAGCCGTCCGATGGACAGCGAATTCATCCGCTTCAAGGTCGATCCCCAACTGCGCGACAAGGCAGCCGCCGTCTGCGCGGGGCTGGGCCACGAGCTGGCCGACGTGCTGCGCGCGCTGGTGACCCGCATCGCCCAGGAAGGGACCCTGCCGTTCGACATGGGCTCCACGCCGCAGGGAGCATCCGGCGCGATGCCCTTCGGCGACTACGCCGACCGCTTCTGGACGCCGCTCAAGTCCCAGCTCGAGGCCGAGGTGGCGCTGTCGCTGCTGGCCTGGTTCATCGCCGACTGCTCCAGACGCATCGACGACCACGCCGAGGCGGTGCGTCTGCACGAGCAGTCCCTGGTCCAGCTGCAGCAAGACCGCGACCAAGCGCGCCGGCTGCGCGACGGGCTGGACGTGGCGGACGCCGCGGCCGTGCGCCAGGTCATCGAGCACTACGGCCCCCTGGTACGGCAGCAGGCGGGCGGGACGGCATGACGTCGCAGATACAACCGCCTTCCCCGACCGAGCTGGAGCGCATCTACGCGCGCCGCATCCAGCCCGACCTGCTCGATGGCGTGGCGGCCTCGGTGCGGCCGACGGCGGTGCTCGTGGGCGGCCAGCCCGGGGCCGGCAAGGCTTACGCCAGTGCACGGGTGCGTCAGCACCTGTCGGGCAGCATCGGCCCCGGCGTCGTGATCTCGGCCGACGTCCTTGCCGCCTACCACCCGCACTGGCACACCCGTCTCCCGGAGCAGGCCGGCGAGAGCGTGCAGGCCCGGGCCGATCTCGGCCGCTGGGCCGAGCGGCTGGCCGCCGACGGGATGTATCGGCGCGTCAATCTCATCGTCGAGTCCACCATGCGCCAGCCCCAGGCGTCGCTGGCGCTGGCCGGCCGGCTCGCGGCCGGGGGCTACGACGTCGCCGCGGTGATCATGGCCACCGAGCGCGACGGCAGCCGCCAGGCCAGCCTGGCGCGCTACGACCTCGGCCGCGTGGCCGGGGCGCCCGCGTCCTTCGTGCCCGCCGCCCGCCATGACAGCGCCTACGCGGGCCTGCGGGAGACGCTGGCGCGCATCGAGGCCGAGCGGGCCGTGAACCGGCTGCAGCTGGTGGTGCGC
>JAEYPG010000141.1 GCA_023410975.1 Pseudomonadota bacterium | reverse complement strand
CGCCAGGCGCCGCTGACGCAGCTGCTGGACCGGTGGCTGAGCCAGGGGCTGGCGCAGCTCTCGGCGGACCCGCGCTGGAAGCAGCTCTACGACCGTGCCGAGGCCGCGCGCTTTGCCGTGCTGGGCACGCGCAGCCGCGTCGCGCTGGCCGGCCATGTCGCGCCCAGCGCCGACGCCTCGGGCCGGCGCTTCCCCTTCGTCGCCCTGGCCGCCTTCCAGACCGGCGACGCGCCGCAGCAGTTCCTGGCGCACGCGCCGCTGGCGCTGGACGCGCCCTGGCGGCAGCTGGAGGGTTTCGTCCACCGCGCCTGCGGCGCCGACGACGTGGCATCGGTGCTGGCCGAGGCACCGCGGCTGGCGCTGGACATCGAAGCCCCGGACGAGGGCTGGGCGCCGCACGGGCCGGACGTCGTGGCAGGCAACAGCCTGGGCGGGCTGCAGGCGCTGCTGCAGCGCAGCCACCCGGGCTTCGACCTGCGGCGCGCGCTGCTCGGCCTGGGACTGCTGCTGCAGCCGGTGCGCGCCAGCGGCGTGTCGCGGCTGGACAAGGGCCTGCGGCTGCCCCTGCCGGCACAGCACGCCAGCGGCGTGGCCGCGCTGTGGACACAGCTGCTCACGCCCTTCCTGGCGCAGGGCGATTTCGAGCTGGTACTGCTGCTGCCCGGCGCGCAGCGCGGCGGCGCGGCCTCGCTGGTGGCGGGCTTCGCCGGCGCATCGCCCGCCATGCTGCAGGCGCTGTTCGACCCGCAGCGCGGCGGCGGCGCCTTCATCGAGCTGCAGGCGCCGGCATGGGTGGACGCGCACGTCGCACAGGACGCCGCGCTGCGCAAGCTCGACGCGCACCTGCGCCAGGACGGGCTGTCGCTGCACCAGGCGGTCGAGTCCTTCAGAGCCTGTTTTCTCGGGGAGTGAGCGATGCCCAGACTTCACCTTCTGCCCCGCCGCGCTGCACTGGCGGCGGCTCTCGCGCTGGTGCTCAGCACCTTGCAACTGCCGGCATGGACCCAACCTGCGGCGGCGCCGGGGGCCGCCGGCAAGGTGGTCGTGTCCGGCGTCGTGCCGGACGAGGCCACGCGCGCGGCGATCCTGGCGCGCGTGCGCGAGCTCTACGGTGCCGAGCGCGTGGTGGACCAGCTCGGCATCGACAAGCTCGTCGCACCGCCGCAGTGGACGCAGCACGTGCAGCGCGCGCTCACGCCGGAGCTGCTGCAGGTGTCGCAGGGCCGGTTGCGCATCAGCGGCAACGTGGTGGAGATCGACGGGCGGGCGGAGAGCGAGACGGTGCGCCAGCAACTGCTGGACCGCATGGTGACGGGGCTGGACAACCCGACCTACACGGTGCGCGACGGCCTGCGCGTGAGCGCGCCCGCGCAGCAGGTGCTGGACGCGGCGCTGGCGCGGCGCACCATCGCCTTCGAGCCCGGCAACGCCAGGCTCACGCCCGTGGGCATGCAGGTGCTGGATGAGTTGACGCCGCTGCTGCGCCAGTTCAGCGGGCGGCGCTTCGAGGTGGTGGGCCACACCGACGACCGTGGCACGCGCGCTTCGAACCTGGAGCTTTCGGCGGCGCGGGCCGCGGCGGTCAAGGCCTACCTGGTGGGCAAGGGCATTGCGGCGCAGGACATCGAAACCTCCGGCGCCGGTCCCGACCGCCCGGTGGCCGACAACGCCAGCCCCGAAGGCCGCGCGCGCAACCGGCGCATCGAGTTCAGGGTGCTGGCCTGACTTCCATGCCGCATCAGCCCTGCGGCTGGCGCGGCTCGACCCCGAGCATGTCCTCGAAGGACGCCAGCGCGGCGCCGTCCTTCACCACCGCGCGCAGCCACTCATGCAGCGGCATCTCGCCCCAGCGCGCCGCCTTGTCCGCCAGATAGGCCACCGGACTGTGCGGCTCGGCCTGGCGGAAGTACTCCGCCACCTGCCGCAACTGCTGCAGCGCCTGCGTGCGCGAGCGGATCGGCCCCTGCGCCGTGAGAGCCAGCGGCGCCATCGCGCTGCCGCCCGCCCCCGCCGGGGTGGCCACGCCGGCCGAGGGCACTTCGTCCGCCACACCGGCATCACGCCCGAGCCGGGCCCAGGCATCGGCCACCTGCTCCAGCGCCGCGCGTGCCGCGGCGAAGGACGGCCCGTCAGCCGGCACCCGTGCGTCCACCGCGGCCTGCAGCCGCAGCAGCGCGGCATAGGCGCCGGTGATGGCGTCCAGGCGCGCCGCGAAGCCGGCGCGTCCACCGGCCGCCACGGCGCTCAGCACGGCCGGCAGGCTGGGCGCCGTCTCGTCGGGCACGGCTTCGGCGCCCTCCTCCGGTGCGGGCCCATTGCGGCGCTGCCGGGCCGCGTCGACGTCGAGCAGGCTCCAGCTCCGGCTCCCGTCCTCGGCCAGCACGATGCGGCCCGCCAGCTCCCGCACGCCAGCAGCGAGCCACGACAGGCAACCGATGCGCGCCTCCTGGTCCTCGCCGTCGGGCTGCGGGTGCAGCCCGGGCCAATGCCCCTCGACCAGCGCGGCGTACAGCGCCAAGCCGTCGGCCAAGCCCTCGAAGCCGCGCAGCCGGGCCCAGGCGTCGGCGAGCCAGCCGGCGACGGACAGGTCCTTGGAGCGCGTGCGCAGCAGCGACTCGCACGCGCGCGCGACGCCGTCCCAGTCGGCCGTCTTCAGCGGCGCGACCCAGGCGCCCTGCGCGAGCGTCGGGTCGTCCTCACGGCGCATCTCGCGGATGGCGTCGATCTCGGCGCAGAAGGAGAGATCGGCGCCACAGGGCTGCTCGGGGGAGATCGGGGCGATAAGGGGTTCGAGGTCCATGCGGGGCGGCCACGGCAGGTTGAGGAAGTAACCGGCAAGGCCCGGCATGCGCGCCGGGTGCTCCCACATCAAAGCCGCATCGGCACGGGCGCGGCAATAGCCGCTTACCCGGGCCACATCAGGGCCGCCGCGGCCTCGGCGCTCAGGCGCGCAGCGTGGCGTTGAACAGCGCCAGCGTGCGGCCCCAGGCCTGGCGGGCGGCGGCCTCGTCGAAGCGCGGCGTGGTGTCGTTGTTGAAGCCGTGCTGGGTGCCGGGGTACTTGAAGGCCTCGTAGCGCACGCCGGCCTCCCTGAGCGCCGATTCGTAGGGCGGCCAGGAGGCGTTGACGCGCTCGTCGTTCTCGGCGAACACCAGCACCATGCGCGCCTTGATGTTCTTCACCTGGTCCAGCGTCGGCGCCGGGCCGTAGAACGGTGCGGCAGCGGCGAGCTCCGGCACGCGCGTGGCGAGCACGTTGACGGTGCCGCCGCCCCAGCAGAAGCCCACGGCGCCCAGCCGGCCGTTGCCGCCTGCCAGGCCCCGCGCCCACTTCGCGGCGCTCACGAAGTCCTCGCGCGTCTTGGCGGCGTCGAGCTGCGCGAAACGCTCGCGCGCCTTGTCCTCGTCGCCCGGGTAGCCGCCCAGCGGAAACAACGCGTCCGGCGCCACGGCGATGAAGTTCTCCAGCGCCAGGCGGCGCGCGATGTCCTCGATATGGGGATTCAGTCCCCGGTTCTCGTGCGCCACCAGCACCACCGGCAGCGCGCCTGCGGCACGCGCCGGCCTCACCACGTAAGCCCGGCCCTTGCCGTAGCCGCCCGGCGCGTCGAATTCGACGAACTCACCCTTGATGCGCGCGTCGCCGGGCGCGATCTGCTGGGCGCCGGCGAAGTCGGGGCTGAGCGCGGCAAGCAGCCCGGCCGCGGTGGCGCCGCCGGCCACGGTGTAGCGCGAGGCGCGGTCGAGGAAGCCGCGCCGGTCGATGCCGCCGTGCACGTACTGGTCGAACAGGCGCAGAACCTCGGGATCGAAGTCGGCCGCGGTCAGGCGGGGTTTCTTGCTGTCTGGCATGGCGCTTCCTGTGAAGAGGAAAGGCGCCTTTGTAACGCCTGCGCGCCGCCGCCGTGCCCGACGCTACAGCCGGCCTTCAGCCGCCCACACCGGCGCCAGCCACTTCGAGAAGTACACCAGCGCCGAGGTACCGAGCCGGGCGGCGGAATTGAGCTGCCGCGCCTTCTGGAAATCACGCCAAATCCGGACCTCGGGCAGCCGGCCGTAGTCCGGGCTCGCGGCGAGCACGGATTGCGGCCCCACCCGCTCCGCTTCGTAGCGGGCGTACCAGCGTTCCTTCTCGGCGTCGGACAGGGCCAGGAAGCGGTCCTTGGCCAGCATCCAGGGCTCCTGCACCGAGGCAGAAACCGCCAGGGGCGGAATGGAGACGGAGGTCGCGGGCATCGTGGCGGCCATGGGCTGGGGCTCTCGAACGGACAGCGGGTCGGTCCCGGCCGGCGCCGGCTCGCCAGGCAGGCCGGCTGGCGCGGACGCCGCAGCCGATACGGCTGCCATGGGTGGCAGCGGCCGGGCCTCTTCGGGCCAGGTGGCCGCGCCCTTCAGGGGCGCATCCGGCACGTCGGGGAACTCGCCGCTGAAGGCGCCGCTGTCCAAGCCCTGGGCCACCACGGTGTGCAAGTAGGCGGGAATGCTCTTCACCTCGCCGAGCTGCTCGCTCTTCTGCAGGCGGCGCTCCACGGTCTCGATGACCTTGACGCGGTCGGCGGCAGCCAGCCGCTCCAGCAGCCTGGCCGCCTCGGTGCCGGGCACGCCCCACTGTGCCAGGCGCTCGAGCTGCCACTGTTCCACGTCGGCCGGCACGGGCAGAGCCTTGCGCCGGGCCTTGACCACGAACTGCAGGTCGGTGGTGAAGCGGCCGGCCTTGGCGACGTGGTAGTCGATGCTGAACTTGTCCTGCTCCTTGTTCACCTCGCGCACGGCGGGATCGAGCACGTCGCGCTTGAAGTACTTCCACTCCGGCGCCTTGCCCTTGGCGCCGCCGTCACGGCCGCGGCTGGTGAGGATGTGGTGCCATTCGGTCCAGTGCAGCCGCGCCGACAGGCCGTTCGGGCTGGAGAGGTAGCGCTCGCCGATCTCGTACAGCACCAGCCCGCCCACGGTGCGGAAGCGCCGCTGGATTTCCAATGAAATCAGCGAATAGACCTCGGGCTTGAGGATGTAGGGGCGCACCGCGGGATGGAAGTCGAACACCAGCGTGGGCGCCTCCCCGGCCTTCTTGCGGATGGAGGCGTAGCTCAGCAGTGTGGCGCTTTCCCAGCGGTAGGACTCGCGGTTGAAATTCTTGGGGCTGTCGCCCCAGTTCACGGCGATGGTCTGCAACTCCGTGAGCGTGGTGGCCAATACCTCCATGTTCTTGCTGTCGAAGCCCGCGAGCTTACGGAGCTGGGCCACTGGCATCTCGTACATGTTGTCGGCATTGGGGCTGTGGACCTGCGCGTGCTTGACCAAGCAGTTCCAGAAGCGGCGTCCAAGCAGCGTGGCCTTGCCCTTGGTCACCCGCAACGCGATGGTCTCGACGGGCTTGACCACCATGGCGCCGCGTCCGCCAAGGCTGGGCATGGAGGCCGGCAGCAAGGCCGCCCTGGCCGTGGGCGCAGATGCCGGCGGCTGCGCCGGTGCGGCCACTGTTTTCTGCGCGGCGTCCCTGCTCGCGCGGGCCGTCGAGGTCTTCAACAGCAGTTCGGCTTGCAAAGGGGCGGTTTTTTTCAAGGCGGCTCCGGAAAAAGCGGGCAGCGACTGTGAGCGATAAGTGCGCTCAGGTCAACGGTTCTCACCTGGCAACCGGTGCGCAAGTACCGCCTGTGCGGTTTCGGGCTTCCACCTTTTCAATTCTGGACCGGACGCCTTGAAGAGCTTGAGATATCGGAATTGAATGCTTGAGGATTGAAGCGCCGCCAAGTCCTTGTCAGTAAAGGAATTTCTGGATTCCGGGTGAGCTACTTTGGGGACTTGGGTGAGCCTTTGTGGGGCCTGGGGTGAGTGGATATGTCCTGCGCTCACGTTTGAGGTGAGCACTTTTGGGCTGCCGGGTGAGTGGATATGTTCCTGTCGGCTGGCATGTCGGCAGGGCTTGCGCGGACTGTCGAAGGCCTTGCCGAGGGCTTGGGAAGACGGCCCCAGCGGGGCCACACCACTTGCGGCCGGTCGGCCTGGATCTGCCCGGTGAGGCGCCTCGGGGGCCGGCTGGGGTGAGCTTTCTTGGGGCCAGGCCCTGAGGTGCGCCGGCACGGCGGAGTGAGCGCTTTTGGGGAATGGGGCGGGCTCGTGCCGTTGCTTGAGGTGAGCCGATTTGGGGCGCGAAGCGGTTCTTGAGGTGAGCTTTTCTGGGACCGCCCGGCGTGGGAAGGGGCGTCCTGGCGGCAGCCAGCTCTCGTGTTCCGGGTGACGCGCCCGGGGCATTGCCCTTCTTGAAGGGCGGGCGGGAAACCGTCCCGCTTCGGGTGAGCTTTTTTGGGGTCTCCGGGTACCTGACAGACGCTGATATAGGCCAACTCTCCGGATTGCGGCCTTCTTTGACCGTCAAATTGGTGAAAAGACAAAAACGACGGTTGCGCAGTTGAGTGATGGTTTGGGGCGCCTTCTGCGTGCAGAGCCCTGGTTTACAGTGCGCCTTGTCGATCGAACCAGTGAGGGAAAAGTATGGAAGTGGCCCAGGATCGTGCCCAGCAACGCCCGTCCCAGGACGCCATGGCCGCGGCGAGCTCGGTGTCCATGGAAGACCTGCAGCAGCTCGGCGAGCGCGTGACGGACCTGAACGAGCGCATCAAGCAGGTCATCTTTCGCCCACAGGGCACGAAGGCCGCGCCGGTGTTCAACGCCGCGCAGGTGGCCGAGCTGTGCGGCATGTCCTACGAGAAATTCAAGCGCCTGCTGCAACGGGCGGAAGAGCGCGGGCTGCCTACCGGTGCGGGCAAGAAGGCGTTGTCGGAGGAAGGTGCTTCGGCCTCGCGCAACCGCATGTTCACGCTGGAGGACGCGCGGGCCTGGGTACGGGCCGAGGGCTCGATGCACCACCGCGCCGAGGGCCAGCAGGGCGCGGTGATCACGGTGGGCAACTTCAAGGGCGGCGTGGGCAAGACGGTGCTGAGCATGTCTCTGGCGCAGGGTCTGTCGCTGCGCGGCTACAAGGTGCTGTGCATCGACTACGACCCGCAAGGCTCTTTGACGACCCTGTTCGGCCTCACGCCCACGGACTTCGACGCCGAGGAGACCGTGATGCCGCTGATGCTGCCGCGCGACCGCGAGGGCGCGCGCTCAACGCTGCTGGAGTCGATCAAGCCCAGCTACTGGGATGGCATCGACATGGTGCCGGGCAACTCCTCGCTCTTTGCCGGCGAGTTCTTCCTGCCCATCCGGCAGCAGGCGGCGCTGATGAAGAACTCGGTGGAGCCCAACTTCCTGTTCCTGGAAGTGCTGGAGAACGCGCTGCGGCTGGGGCCGCGAGACGAGTACGACTTCATCATCATCGACACCCCGCCGGCGCTGTCGTACCTGACCATGACCACCTACTGGGCCGCCGATGCGCTGCTGGTGCCGCTGCCGCCCGAAGGGCTGGACTTCACCAGCTCAGGCCAGTTCTTCTCGATGATGGCCGAACTGGCCGGCACCGACCGCGGCTTGGCGAGCAAGGTCTACTCGTGGATCGGCGTGGTGCCGAGCAAGGTGGACAACACCAAGCTGCACACCAAGGAGATCCTGAAGTGGATGCAGGACGGCTTCGGCCGCCACCTGCTGAACCTGGAGATTCCGGAGACGGCGGCTGTGCGCGTGGGCGGCATGAGCCTCAACACGGTCTACGACATCTCCAAGTACGTGGGCAGCCAGAAGACGCTGCTGCGCGCGCGCGACGCCTATGACAAGGCGGTCGATCTGGTCGAACACATGACGCGCAGCACGCTGTGGCGCTCGTCCAAGCAAGGCTGAGGTGGCGGTCATGGCATCCGGAAAGTCCTTGCTCAGCGAGCTGACGTCTCAAATCCTGTCCAAGCCGGCGGAACCCGGGCCGCGCCGCAACCGCTCGGTGTCGGCGCCGATCGCGTTGCTGCGCGAGGTGGAGGAGCGCGCCGAGCGCGGCACGCCGCTGCAGCTGCGGCTGGACCAGATCGATGAGGGCCCGTTCCACGTCGGTGCGCTGGATCCGGCGCGGGTCGCTGCGCTGGCGGAGAACCTGCGCCAGAACCCGCAAAGCTCGCCAGTGGTGGTGCGGCGCAAGGCAGACGGGCGCTACGAGCTCATTGCCGGACGGCACCGCAAGGCGGCCTTCGAGCATCTACAGCGCGAAGAGATCGCGGCGTCCGTCGTCGCGCTGTCGGACGACGAGGCCGAGCGGCTGGTCTTCTTCGACAACCTGCTGGCGCCCGCGCTCAGCGATTACGAGAAATACCTGGGCTTTGCGCAGCGGCAGAAGTCCAAGGACTTGTCTTACGCCGAGCTGGCACGCGAGTCGGGCTGGAGCAAGTCTCAGGTGGCGCGCTTCTTCTCCTTTGCGCGGCTGCCGTCCGAGGCGATCGAACTGCTCAAGACCCGGCCGACGGCGCTCGGTGCCAACGGCGCGGAAAAGCTCGTCGCGTTCGTGCAGGACCATCCGCAGGAAGTGGTCGAGGCAGTGCGCGCGCTGGTGGAGGAGCGCGCGACGCAGGATGAGGCCATCAAGCAGCTGGCCGCGCGGCTGGTGGGCGAGGCTGTGCCCAAGGCGGGAGCCAAGCGCGGGGCGGCGCCGGCCGCGGTGGTCGGCACGCAGAAGCTGCGGGTGATGCACCAGGATCGCGTTTTCGCGATGGTCTCGGTCAAGGGTTCGCGCGTAGCCATCAAGCTGTCCGACGAGGCAGAAGCGGAAGGCGCGGTGAACGCGATCATGAATTACCTGCGGCTGCGGACGGAGTCACAGTAGGCGCGACGGTTGCGGCAAAAGGCCCTCGGCAAAAATGCCGGGGGCTTTTTTTTTGGTCGAACGGCGGCCGGTAGTGGGCAACCGTCCCTAGTAGGGACGATTCGGGACGGCAGGGAAGGTTGATGCTTGCCGAAGCGGGCGCAGGGTGATGACCCGGAACGCTGACGGCTTTGTCCTGCGGTCGTGAGCAACTCATCGGCGACACCGCTCATCGGCCCGATTTCCATCGAATCGTCCCTAGTAGGGACGAGCCGGCACAGGTACCCGGGCTGGTGGCCCAGGGGACGCACCCCATCACTTCATCTTGATGGAGCAGCAATGCACTGGTTCTTCGCCACGGGGCGCAGCTTTGAGAGGCACCACCGTACAGCGAACGTGCGCGCATATTGATCGTCCCTATTAGGGACGACCAAGGCCGAAGGCGCATTACGGGCGCCCCAGGCGCACGTTTGTTTTCCGAAAGCGGACATACCTGTTCCATGCATCGATCGTCCCTACTAGGGACGACCTCAGCGATCCATCTGCGCATCCGACTGCCGCGTGCCACGCTCTTGCGCTGCCGTGCCGGAACATCTCTTGCCCGCCCCTGCCACCAAGCACTTCTGGCACGAGCAACCATGTCCACGTCATCCAAGGAACCAGCTTCCCCGCGCCTGTCCATGCCCAAGCACAAGCTGAAATTCGTGCTGCTGGAGGGCATCCATCCCAGCGCCGTCGAATTGCTCCAGAACGATGGCTACACCCAGGTGGTGAGCCTGCCCAAGGCGTCGGCCGGCGAGGAACTTATCGAAGTGATTGCCGATGCGCATTTCCTGGGCATCCGCTCGCGCACGCTGCTGACCGATGCGGTGCTGGAGCGCGCGCCGAAGCTGGCGGCCGTCGGGGCCTTCTGCATCGGTACCAACCAGATCGACCTGCGCTCGGCCATGCGGCGTGGCATTCCAGTGTTCAACGCGCCTTTTTCCAACACCCGCAGCGTGGCGGAGCTGGTATTGGCCGAGATCGTGATGCTCATGCGCGGCATCCCGCACAAGAACGCAGCCTTGCACCGCAACGAATGGCTCAAGAGCGCCGAGCGCTCGTTCGAAGTTCGCGGCAAAACGCTGGGCATCGTCGGCTACGGCCATATCGGCACGCAGGTGGGCGTGCTGGCCGAGCACCTGGGCATGCGCGTGGTGTTCCACGACATCGAGGCCAAGCTGTCGCTGGGCAATGCGCGGCAGCTGCCCTCGCTGTCGGCCCTGCTGGCGGAGAGCGACGTGGTCACGCTGCACGTGCCGGAGACACCCGACACGCAGTGGATGATCGGCGCGACTCAAATCGCCTCCATGAAGCCGGGGGCGCACCTCATCAATGCCTCGCGCGGCACGGTGGTGGACATCGATGCGCTCAGCGCCGCGCTGGAGTCCGGCCACCTGCACGGTGCCGCCATCGACGTCTTCCCGCAGGAGCCCAAGGGCAACGACACCTCGTTCCGCTCGCCGCTGATACGCTTCGACAACGTGCTGCTGACGCCGCACATTGGCGGCTCCACCGCCGAGGCGCAGTCCAGCATTGGGCTCGAAGTCGCTTCCAAGCTGCTGCGCTACAGCAACAACGGCTCCACCGTGAGCGCCGTGAACTTTCCTGAAGTGAGCTTGCCCGAGCACACCGGTCGCTGCCGGCTGCTGCACATCCACCGCAACGTCCCGGGCGTGATGGCTGCCGTCAACGAGCGCTTCTCCCAGGCCGGCATCAACATCGCCGCGCAATACCTGCGCACCAACGAGGAAGTGGGCTACGTCGTCATCGACGTGGAGGCCGACGCCAGCAAGGTCGCGCTGGAACAGATGTGTACGGTCGAAGGGACTATCCGCTGCCGCACGCTCTACTGAATTCCCGCCCGGCCCAGCACGCGCTCAGACACGGGGCCGGGCCTGAACGGCACGGCCCCCGATATTGCGCGGCCGAGCGCCTTCAAGTGCCTCTCAAGCAACGGCTTTTGCCATCGGCGCCATGAATGGGTGATTTCTCGAACAAGAAACAAACCTTTGATTACTTCCGCTATCTGAAGCTGAAATGAGCTTAGACCAAAGCTGGGACGCTTCTGGGAAGGCAGAGGGCGCCGTTCCAATCTCATCGTGCAGTCGGAAGCCGGAACAACGAGCACACGCCCACTTTCTTCGTCACTCCCGAGCCAGCCGGTTTTCAGCCCATGCACGGGCTTGCGAAGCGCGCCTTCGCACGCACCCGATGCGGTCTTTGCCGCCGGAGCACCCAGGCACGCCCGTGCTAAGCTGAATGCGTGCATATGCACTCAAAAGGATGCGATCCGTGTTTCCTCCAACTGCCAGCGGGTCACCGCCGGCCTTGCCCCAGGGCTGTACCTGTGCCCGGCTGCGCCGTCTCACCCGCCGCATCACGGCGGTGTACGACCGCGAGCTTGCCGCTGCGGGGTTGCGCGTCACGCAGTACTCGCTGCTGAGCGTGCTGAAGCGCGCAGCAGGCGCCGGCGGCATGCCGGTGACGGAGCTGGCGGCGTCCATGGACATGGACCGCACCACGCTCACGCGCAATCTCAAGCCCCTGATCGACCAGGGATACGCGTCGCTGGCGCCTGACGCGCAGGACCGCCGCGTGCGCCGCGCGCTGCTGACGCCGCAGGGTTCGAAGGTCTTGGAGGCCGCGCGGCCGCATTGGCTGCGCGCGCAGCAGGACGTCAACCGCACGCTGGGCGAGGCCACTGTCGCCGATCTGCATCACTGGCTGGACGCGGTGACGCCCGCCTTCAGGCCCGAAGGAGACGCCGCATGAGCACCACTTCCGCCGCTGGCGTGCCGCCTGCGCCCGCTGCCGCGCGCAGCCCGTGGCTGTTCATGGGCATGGCCGCAGCGATCCTGATGATCACCATGGGTGTCCGCCAGTCGCTGGGCCTGTTCGTTTCGCCGCTGAACACGCACACCGGTCTGGGCATCGCCACCATCAGCTTCGCGATGGCGGTGGGGCAGTTCGTCTGGGGCGCGGCGCAGCCGGTGTTCGGCGCTGTGGCCGACCGCTGGGGGCCCGGGCGCGTCATCGTGGTCGGGGCCGTGATGCTGGCCGCCGGCATGGCGCTGACCACGCAGGTGACCAGCGAGTGGGGCCTGATCATGGCGCTGGGCGTGCTCAGCGCCGCGGGCGCCGGGGCGGGCAGCTTTTCCATCCTCATCGGGGCGACGGCGCAGCACCTGCCGCCGCCGCGGCGGGCCTTTGCGAGCGGCTTCATCAACGCTGGCGGCAGCTTCGGGCAGTTCCTGCTCGCGCCGCTGAACCAGGCGGTGATGTCGGCCTTTGGCTGGATGCACGCGCTGTGGGTGATGGCGCTGGCGGCGCTGGCCACCGCGCCCATGGCCTGGTGGCTGCGTGGCGAGCACCGGCCCGCGGCTTCCGCCGCCGCAGCGTCCGCCGACATGCCGCTGCGCGCGCAGCTGCGCATCGCGCTGCGCGACCGCAGCTACTGGTGCCTGCACGCGGGCTTCTTCACCTGCGGCTTCCACATTGCCTTCCTGGTCACGCACCTGCCGGGCGAGGTGGCGCTGTGCGGGTTGCCGGGTGGCGTGGCTGCCACGTCGCTGGCGCTCATCGGGCTGGCCAACATCGCCGGCAGCCTGGGCGCGGGCGCCCTGGGCAACCGGGTGCGCATGAAGATGCTGCTGTTCTGGATGTACGCGTCCCGCGCCGTCGCGGTGCTGGCCTACCTGTCCGCACCGAAGGAACCGTGGACGTTCTACCTCTTCGCCGTGGTTCTGGGCGCAACCTGGCTGGCTACCGTGCCGCCAACGGCCGGCCTCACGGCCAAGCTCTTCGGCACGCGCTACCTCGCCACGCTGTTCGGCCTGACGCTGCTGAGCCACCAGGTGGGCGGCTTCTTCGGTGCCTGGCTGGGTGGGCTGGCCGTGGTCCACACCGGCAGCTACGCGTGGATGTGGTGGGCCGACGCCGCGCTGGCCCTGGCTGCCGCGCTGGTGAACCTGCCCATCCGCGAGGCGCACCCGCGGCCGGCGGCTGCGGCGGCCTGAGGCCGCGAGCCCGGCGGGCATCACACTGGAGGGCGCCGGCGCGAGTACCCGCCGGGCCGGCGCGTCATCCTCAGATTCCACTTCCATGCAACGACTTCTCTCCGAGCTCCGCCGTCTCTTTCCCCTGCCCGTCGAAGCCCAGGCCGAAGGTGCTGCCCCCGCTGCAGACAGTGTTCCGTCCGCGCTGCGGCGCCAGCTCGCCGGCGAGGGTGGGCTGGCGCTGCAGCCGGTGGATGCCCAGGGCTGTACGCGGCTGCTGGGCATCGGCTTCCACGGCGTGGCCCGGGGGCAGGGCGCGGCGCACTGCGCCGCGATGCTGCAGTTGGCGCGCTGGCTGATGGAGGAATTGGGCCTGCCCGAGGCCGCCTTCTCGGTGAACGGCCGAGACGGCTTCGACCTGTGGCTGCCGCTGGCCGCGCCGGCCCCGGTGGCCGAGGCGCACGAATTCGTGCAGCGGCTGCAGGCGCTGCACCTGCACGAGCTTCAGCAAGTGCACCTGCGGCCCGCCGCCCCGCAGCAGGCGGTTGCGGGCGCGGAGACCCTGCGGTTGCCGCCGGGGCTGCATCCGGACTCGGGGTTGTGGTCCGTGTTCATCGCGCCTGGGCTTGCTCCCTCCTTCACCGAGGAGGCGGGCATCGACATCGCGCCCAACCTCGACAAGCAGGCCGAGCTGCTGTCGCGGCTGCAGCCCATCGCGCCGGATGAGTTCACGCGCGCGCTGCAGCGGCTGCGCCAGCGTGCGGGCCAGGCGGTCGAGGCACCGGCGCCGAAGGTGGACATGCCCGGTGCCGACGCGCAGGCCAGCGCGGGAATGGCGGGCTGCGCGTCCTCCCCGGTGCCGCCTGCAGCCGGCCACGCCGTGACGGCCACGGTGGCCGGCGGTGCGCTGGCCGGGCGGCGCGAGGAGCTCTTC
>JAEYPG010000632.1 GCA_023410975.1 Pseudomonadota bacterium | reverse complement strand
GTGGCGGGCAGCGTGGCGGCCCTGGCCGCCGGCGGCCAGCCCATGCAGGCGCCGGCGCCGGCGGTGGCAATCACCGAGCTCGAAAGCGCCCGCACCCGCAGCCTGGCCGAGGTGCTGGAGGGCCGCCCCACCGTCGTCAACCTCTGGGCCACCTGGTGTGGTCCCTGCCGTGCCGAGATGCCTGTGCTGGATGCGGCGCGCCGGCGCGAGCAGGACGTCCGCTTCGTTTTCGTGAACCAGGGCGAGCCCGCCGCCGTGGTGCGCGCCTACCTCCAGCGCGAGGGCCTGGCGGCCGAGGGCGTATGGCTCGACGAGGCCCGCGCGCTGGGTCCGGCCGTCGGCTCGCGCGGGCTGCCGACCACGCTGTTCTTCGACGCCCGGGGCCGCCGCGTGGACGCGCACCTCGGCGCACTCAACGCCGCCGCGCTGCAGGTGCGCCTGCAACGGCTGCGCCAACCTTGACCGCCGCGCGCGGCACTGACGACACCGATGAACGATGCACTGCCCCTGATCTCCGACGAGCTCGACCTGCTCGAGAGCCTGGTGCCGCTGGCTGGCGTGCGCCTGGTCGAGCTGGGCTGCGGCGCCGCGCGCATGGCGCGGACGCTGCTGGCGCGCCATCCCGATGCCGAGCTCACCGGGCTCGAAGTGGACGAGCGCCAGCACGCCAAGAACCTGGCCGCGCCGCAGCCCCGGCTGCACTTCCTGCAGGCCGGGGCGCAGGCCATCCCGTTGCCCGATGCCGCCTTCGACGGCGCGCTGATGCTCAAGTCGCTGCACCATGTGCCCGTGCCGCTGATGGCGCAGGCGCTGGACGAGGCGGCACGCGTGTTGCGGCCCGGCGGCTGGCTCTACGTGTCCGAGCCCGTCTACGACGGTGCGCTCAACGAGCTGACCCGGCTCTACAACGACGAGGGCGAGGTGCGCGCCGCGGCCCAGCGCGCGCTGGACGAGGCGCTGCGCGAGGGGCGGTGGGAAGCCTGGGCCGAGCGCCGTTTCGAGATGCCGGTGCAGTTCCGCGACTTCGCGGACTTCGAGGCGCGCATGATGCGCCCCACCTTCGCCGACCACCGCATCGACGGCGCCAAGCTGGCGCAGGTTCGCGCGCGCTTCGAGCCGCTGGCCGGGCCTGAAGGCGTCGCGTTCAGGAAGCCGATGCACGTGCGGCTGCTGCGGCGGCGCGGCTGAGCCGCTGCCGCGCGGGACGAAGCCGTTGTCGCGGCCCGACCACGCATGCTGGGCTTTGTCATGGAACTCCAGGCAGGGACGGCGCTGCCGCCAGACGCCGCGACAAGGTCGCCGCCGTGCAGCGGGCGGTACCGGTGCCTGCCTTCGGCGCGGCCTGCCAACGGATTACGAGGCGATAGAAAGCGGCGTGCGCAGCGGGGCTGAGTGGCTGCGCTGGCTGGTGGAGGCGCTGGGCGCGCTCGTCCTCGCCGTGGGCATCATCGTGGCGGTGCTTGCCCAGCCGCGAAATGCGCGACGGGCGAATCAGCCGCCTTGCGCGCCTGCGAGCTTGTCCTGCGTCCTGAGCTCGAAGTCACTGGCATCGTGGCGCTCGTGGAGTTGCTCCTTGGGGTCGCCCCAGGTGCGGTTCACCATGCGGCCCCGCCGTACCGCCGGCCTCTGTGCAATCTCATGTGCCCAGCGCAGTAAATGCTCATAGGTATGGGCTTCAAGAAACTCTGCTGCCTGGTACACCTGGTTGGTCACGAGGGCCCCATACCAGGGCCATATGGCCATGTCAGCGATGGTGTACTCACTGCCGGCAATATAGCGGTGCTCGGCGAGCTGGCGGTTCAAAACATCCAGCTGCCGCTTGGCTTCCATGGTGTAGCGATTGATCGGGTATTCGTATTTTTCCGGCGCGTAGGCGTAAAAATGTCCAAATCCGCCTCCCAGCAAGGGGCCGCTGCCCATTTGCCAGAACAGCCATGACAGGCACTCGGTGCGCTTGACAATATCATTGGAAATGAATGCGCCGAATTTGTCGGCCAAGTAAAGCAGGATGGACCCGGACTCGAAAACCCGAATGGGTGGATCGTTGCCCTGGTCCAGCAGCGCCGGAATCTTGGAATTTGGATTCACCTTGAGGAATCCACTGCCAAACTGGTCTCCGTCATTGATCCTGATGAGGTGGGCATCGTATTGCGCGCCTTCGAAGCCGCACGCCAGCAATTCTTCCAGCAGGATCGTGACCTTCACCCCGTTGGGCGTGGCCAGCGAATAGAGCTGCAAGGGGTGCTGGCCCACCGGCAGCTCTTTTTCATGGGTGGCGCCGGCAATGGGCCGGTTGATATGGGCGAAGGCGCCGCCGCTTGAAGCGTCCCATTTCCAGACCTTGGGCGGCGTATAGGGGTTGTTGGCCATCGCGATGTCCTCGTGGCGGGTCGGCTCGACCCGGGTTGGGCGGTCTGCGTACAGGGCGGCGGGTGCAAGCCATGTGCCGAGCGGGCAGGCCGCGCCAGCGGCATTCTGGCGCGCCGCTCAAGCCGCCAGGGCTGCCGGCGCAGCGCCGGTGCCGGCCACGGCGTTGTCCAGCCCTTTCAGCGGTACCGTCACCCGCCAGTGCGTTCCTGGTCCGGGCCCGATCTCCACCAGCGCGTCGAGCTGGTGCGACAGCAGGGTCACCAGCCGCATGCCCAGGCTGGTGGCGTCGGCGGGGTCGAAGCCCGGGGGCAGGCCAGGGCCGCTGTCGTGCACTTCCAGCACCACGCCGCGCGGCGCGGCCAACTCGGTCTCCTCCTGCATGCGCAGCACCAGGCCCAGCACCCCTTCGCGGCCCGGGCCGCAGGCGTACTTGAGCGCGTTGGTGATCAGCTCGGTCACGATCAGCCCCAGCGGGATGGCCGTGTTCACCGGCAGCGCCAGCGGCTGCAGCTCGCAGCTCGGGCGCACCCGGTGCTCGGCACCGAAGGAGCGGACGAGCTGGTCCGCCAGCGTGCGCAGGTAGTCGGCGAAGTTCAGCGCCGACAGCGTGGACTGCTGGTACAGCCGCTGGTGCACCAGCGCCATGGCCCGCACCCGGTGCTCGGTCTCGCTGAATACGGCCTCGATGGCCGGGTCCCGCAACTGGCGGCGCTGCAGCTGCAGCAGGCTGGAAACCACCTGCAGGTTGTTCTTCACCCGGTGGTGCACCTCCTGCAGCAGCACCTCCTTCTCCGCCAGCGCCGCCTTGAGCACGGTCTCGGCCTCGCGCCGCGCCGTGATGTCCATGTTGATGCCGATCTGGCGCTGCAGCTCCCCGGCGTCGGAGAAGCTGGCCTGCGCATGGTCGGCGACCCAGGCCCAGTGCCCTGCGGCCGTGCGCATCCGGTACTCCGCCGTGTAGCCGGGCTGCACCGGGCTCACCCCGGCCATGCGCGACCGCAGCATCGCGCGGTCCTCGGGGTGCACGCGCTCGATGAACTCCTCGCCGCGGCTGCACGGCGCCACCCCCAGCCACGTGTACAGCGTGCCGATGCGCTGCACCGCGCCCGTGGCCGGGTCGTAGTCGTAGGCGCCCATGCGTGCCGCCTCCAGCGCCAGGCGCAGCCGCTCCTCGCCCAGGCGCAGTGCCTGCTCGGCGCGCTTGCGCTCGGTGATGTCCATGGTGGTGCCGACGTAGACCTCGTGCCCGCCTTCGTCGCACGCCAGGTAAACGTCCACCAGCACCTCGAAGGGGCTGCCGTCGCGCCGCCGCGCCGTGAGCTCGGTGCGGCAGGCGCCCGAGGCGCGCAACTCCTCGTGGATGCGCTGCGCCTGACCGGGCTCCGTGCAGTGCAGCTCCACGGGCACGCCCACCACGTCCTCCGGCCGCTCGTAGCCGAACTGCAGGGCATAAGCGTCGTTGACGTAGGTGATGCAGCCCAGCCTGTCCACAATGCTCACGCCGTTGAGCGAATGCTTGATCGCGCCGGCCAGCAACTGCACCTCGGCCGTGCGCACGGCCACATGGTTCTCCAGCGCGCGCAGTTGCATGCGCACCGCCATGGCTGCCAGCACCGACTGTGCAATGCGTTCCAGCGAGCTGCGCTCCAGCGCCGTCCACCGCCGCGGCTTGTGGTCCACGACGCAGAAGCTGCCCAGCACGTGGCCATCGGGCGTGGCCAGCGGCACGCCCAGGTAGGCCACCACGCCCTCGGGCACCGGCAAGGTGTAGCGCGGCGGCGGCGTGCGCCGTGCGTCCTCCACCACCAGCGCCTCGCCCGAGGTGACGACGAACTGGCAGAACGACTCCTGCACCGGCAGCTCGCGCGTGCCCGCCAGCGCCTGGGGCAGCCCGAAGGCGCTCTTGAAGAACTGGCGCCGGTCGTCCACCAGGCTGATCAGGCACAGCGGCGCCTGCAGCGTCAGCGCCGCCAGCCGCGTGAAGCGGTCGAAGTCCTCCTCCGGCGGCGTGTCCATCAGCTGCGTGCGCCACAGCGCCTCCAGCCGCTCGGGCGCGTCCAGGCGCTGCGGCGACGGCGATGCCGAGGGCCGCGCCACGCCGTCGCCGATGGAGCGCCACAGCGCCTCGTTGAGCTCGGCCGTCTGCTCGGCCTGCGCCTGCAGCCGGGTGTTGGCCTGGCTCAGAGACGCCTGCGCCTGCTCCAGCGCCCGCACGGTGTCGCCCAGCCGGCGCAGGCTGCGCTGCTGGCCCCAGCCCGCCCAGGCCACCAGCGCCAGCGACAGCAGGCTGCCCAGCGCGGTCACGGCAATGGTCAGGTTGGTGTTGCGCTGCACTGCCGCGTCGCGCTCGCCCAGCAGCCGCAGCTCCTCCGCGTCCAGCGCATCGAACAGGGCCGACATTGCCGCCAGCTCCGCCGGGCCCGTGCTCGCGGCAATGCGCACGCGCGCGGCCGGCAGGCCCTGCACCACGGCGGCGCGCAGCACCGCTTCGTCCAGCTCGATCAGCGCCTGCAGGTGCCGCTCCAGCGCCGTGAGCCGTTGCTGCTGCACCGGGTTGTGCTCGCTGAGCTGACGCAGCCGCTGCAGCCGCCGCGGTGCCTGGCGCTGGGCTTCGCGGCCGGGTTCCAGCCAGTCCTCGCGCCCGGTGGCCACGTAGCCGCGCACCGCGCGCGAGAACTCCAGCACGTCGTTGCGCAGCTCGGCCAGCTCCAGCCGCACCTGGTGCGTGTGGGCGCGCCCGCGCACGGCTTCGCCGGCAACGTTCTGGAACCACAGCGCCGCCGCCGCCACCGCCAGCAGCAGCCCCAGCGCGATGCGGACCGCGGGCGGAAACGGCAGTCCGCCAGTGCGCGGCCACCTGGAAGCCGGTTCGGAATGTTGCAAGAAGCCCCCAATCGTCCGTCGATGACACGGCACCCGGGAGGCGGCCCGTCTCCACCGCGGCGACGCTGGCCGGCCAGAACAGCGCCGAGGTGCTCATTTTGTGTCAACCCATGAACCGGGGGTGTTTGCCCGTTTCATTGCGGGGCGGACAGCACCGGCCGTGTGTTCCAGGCTGGCCGCGCTCGTTCAGGGCACCAGCACCGCCGCCCCCTGCAGCCGGCCGCCGCGCAGATCGTCCAGCGCCTGGTTGGCCGACTCCAGCGGGTAGACGGTGGCCTGCACCTCCAGCGGCCGCGCGGCCACCAGGTCCAGGAACTCCAGGCCGTCGCGCCGCGTGAGGTTGGCCACCGACACCACCTGCCGCTCCTCCCACAGCAGCCGGTAGGCGAAGGCCGGGATGTCGCTCATGTGGATGCCGCCGCATACCACGCGGCCGCCCTTGCGCAGCGCCCGCAGCGCCAGCGGCACCAGGGCGCCCACGGGGGCGAACAGGATCGCGGCGTCCAGCAGCCGCGGCGGCGCTTCCTCGGAGGCGCCGGCCCAGGTCGCGCCCAGCCGCCGCGCGAAGTCCTGCGCCGCCGTGTCGCCCGCGCGCGTGAAGGCGTACAC
>JAEYPG010000084.1 GCA_023410975.1 Pseudomonadota bacterium | reverse complement strand
GCATGGGCGCCAGGCGGTCCAGCGCGTCCAGGCGCTGCAGCCCGGCGCGCCGCAGCACCTCGGCGTGTGGCACGCCCTCGCTGAGCCAGGCCACGATGGCGCTGTTGCGCAGCGCCGCCGGGCCAGTGTCGCCGGGGAGGCGGCGCAACACCCCGTCCTGCAGCGCGTGGTTCAGGAAGGCCTGCACGGCGCGGAAGGAGGGCTGGCGGCTCAGCGGCACGCGCATCTGTGGCAGGGCCGGGATCAGCGGCGTCTCGGGCTTGGGCAATCGCGGCAGCCAGGCCGCCAGCGCGTCGGCCGTGGTCTCGCCGAGCTGCAGCGTGCGCCACTGGCTGCGCCGGGGGCCGCCGATCTCCAGCGACCAGACGCCGTCCTCGCCGCGGCTCAGGTGCTCGACGCGGGCCGCCGCCGTCTCGGACAAGGTGAAACCTTCGTCCAGGAGCAGCGAGATCAGCAGCCGGTCGCGCTGCGGCTGCACGTCCAGCGGGTGCCAGTTCGCCAGCCGCTGCAGCAGAAGCTGCCGCTCCGGCGGGGTGAAGGCCACCGAGCGCGGCTGCTCTCGCCGCGGCACCTCGTTGCCCAGCTCCTCGAAGGGATTGCCGGGCGGGAGGGCGCCGCAGATCACGCCGCCGGCATGCACCTGGCCCAGCACGCGGCGGTAGCGCGCCTGCGTGGTCGGGTTCAGGCGCTCGCCGGCGAGGAAGGCCACCGCCTCGATGGGCGAGGCCCGCTCTACCGCCACCTCGCGCCCGGCCAGGAAGCGGCGCCAGGCCAGCCAGTAGGTGGTGTAGAGCTGCCGCGAGCGCGGCGACAGCTTGGGAAGGCTCGTGCCCACCGGATCGGCTTGCCAGCGCTCGGCATCGGTGGGACGCAGGGGATCGGAAGGGGTGTCGGCGTTCACCCCTGCAACATACAACAAGGCTGGACGGAATTACAGCCCGGCGGCGGATTTCGTGGCGGAAATCGTGTGGCGCTGCGCTGTGTTGGGTGAGCCTCAGGGAATCAGCACATCCCTCATCGCGTGTCCTGCCGCCATGCGGTCCAGGGCGATGTGGATGTCCTGCAGCGGCAGTTGCTCGCCCATGAGCCGGTTCACCGGCAGCTTGCCCTGCTGGTAGAGCGCGATGTAGCGCGGGATGTCGCGCACCGGCACCGCGGAGCCGATGTAGCTGCCGCGCAGGCTGCGCTCTTCGGCCACCAGCTGCACCGGCGGCAGCGACAGGCGGCGGTCCGGGTGCGGCAGGCCGGCGCTGATGGTGCTGCCGCCACGGCGCGTGATGCGCCAGGCCAGCTCCAGCGCCGGCACCGCGCCCGCCATCTCGAAAGCCACCTCCACGCCGCCCTGCGTGTGCGCCCGCACCTTCTCGGCCGCGTCGGGATCGGCCGCGTTGACGGTGAAGGTGGCGCCCAGCTCACGGGCCAGCGCGAGCTTGTCCTCGTGCAGGTCGACGGCCACCACCTCGCGCGCGCCGGCGGCCACCGCCGCCAGCAGCGCGCTGAAACCGACGCCGCCCAGCCCCAGCACCGCCGTGCTGCTGCCGGCGGCCAGCCGCGCGGTGTTGAACACCGCCCCCACGCCGGTGAGCACCGCGCAGCCGAACAGCGCCGCTTCCGCGAAGCTGATGCCGGCCTCGACCTTGATGCACGAGCGCCGCGACACCACGGCGTGGTCCGCGAAGCAGGACACGCCCAGGTGGTGGTGCACCGGCTCGCCGTCCATGCGCAGCCGCCGCGCGCCCGACAACAGCGCGCCAGCGCCGTTGGCCGCGGCGCCGGGCTCGCACAGGGCGGGGCGTCCCTCGGCACAGGGCAGGCAGCAGCCGCAGCTGGGCATGAACACCATCACCACGCGGTCGCCCGGGCGCAGATCCGTCACGCCGGGGCCGCACTCCACCACCTCGCCGGCGGACTCGTGGCCCAGCACCATCGGCACCGGGCGCGGGCGGTCGCCGTTGACCACCGACAGGTCCGAATGGCACAGCCCCGCCGCGCGCACCCGTACCAGCAGCTCGCCCGGGCCGGGCGGCTCCAGCTCCACCTCGCGCAGCGCCAGCGGTTGCGATTGCACGTAGGGCGCGGGCGCTCCGATCCGGGTCAGCACGGCGGCGCGAATCTTCATGAGTAGGGGTTCCAGGACGGGTTGAAGAGCCGGGCCAGTCTAGGCCCCCATGTCCGCGGGACCCATCCGCCGCAGCCCGCTTGACAAATCGATCGGAACCCGCAGCCGTACCAGCAAGCGAACGGAGGCTCACACGGGCACGGCCGTGGTGGACTTCACCTTGTCGAGCACGAAAGTGGTCCGGCAGTCCTGCACGCTGGGGTGGCGCAGCAGGGTCTCCATCACGAAGCGCGAGTAGTCCGCCATGTCGGCCACCACCACGCGCAGCAGGTAGTCCATCTCGCCGGTGAGCGAGGCGCACTCCGCCACCTCCGGCCAGGTCTGCACCGCGGCGGCGAACACGTCCATGGGGCTGCGCTTGTCGCTGCCGCTTTGCTTCTCCATGCGCACGTTGATGTAGGCCGTCAGCCCCAGGCCGATGCGCTCCGGCCGTACCAGCGCGACGTAGCCGCTGATCACGCCCGATTCCTCCAGCCGCTTGACCCGCCGCAGCACCGCCGACGGCGACAGGCCGACTTGCTCGGCGAGCTCGTCGTAGGTCATGCGGCCGTTGCCCTGCAACGCCTTCAGGATGCGCCGGTCCAGCGCATCGAGCTTCGTTGGTTCACTCATGGCCGAAGTTTTGCAGGAATCCTGCGCTCCGGTCCACCTTGCGCCTGAAACTTGCAGAAATTGTGCGCCCCGTCATCCCTACAGTCCTGCCTTGAGCCATCACCAACCAAGGCCGCCAACCGGTCACCCGATCCGGACAACGGCCTCAAGGAGACAAGCGCATGAGAAAGCTCGATGACAAGGAGATCCGCGCCCTGGGCGATGTGCTGCCCGGCTGGCGCTTCAGCGCGGAGCGCGGCGGCACCATCACCCGCGAATTCCGTTTTGCCGGCTTCGCGCAGGCCTTCGGCTTCATGACCCAGGTGGCCTTCGAAGCCGAAAAGCGCAACCACCACCCGGAGTGGTTCAACGTCTACGACCGCGTTGCCATCACGCTCACGACGCACGACGCACCGGGCCTCTCGACCAACGACGTCGAGCTGGCCTGCTGCATCGACCAGGCCTTCAAAGCCTTCCAGGCGCAGTCCTGAGCGCGGGAGCCACCAGATGCAAGCACCACTGCAACTGCTGAAGACCAAGCACGGCCTGGCGGCCGGCGAGGCGGGCAAGCCCGAGCGCCCGGACTGGACCATCGACCAGGGCTGGGAGCGCTACACCGCGCAGGAACACGGCGTGTGGAGGACCCTGTTCGAGCGCCAGTCCAAGCTGCTGCCCGGGCGGGCCTGCGACGAGTTCGTGCAGGGCATGCGCGAGCTGCCGATCGGGCCGGACCGGATTCCCGACTTCCGCCGCCTGTCGGAGGTGCTGATGAAGCGCACTGGCTGGCAAGTGGTGGCGGTGCCGGGCCTGGTGCCCGATGACGTGTTCTTCGAACACCTGGCCAACCGGCGCTTCCCCTCGGGGCGTTTCATCCGCAAGCCGCACGAGCTGGACTACCTGGAGGAGCCCGACGTGTTCCACGACGTCTTCGGCCACGTGCCGATGCTGATGAACCCGGTCATCGCCGACTACATCCAGGCTTACGGCGAGGGCGGCCTGCGCGCGCAGCGCCTGGGGCGCCTGACGCACCTGGCGCGGGTGTACTGGTACACGGTGGAGTTCGGCTTGCTGCGGCAGAAGGAGGGGCTGCGCATCTACGGCGCGGGCATCGCCTCCTCCAGCACCGAGAGCGTGTTCTCGCTGGAGAGCAACTCTCCCAACCGGATCCGCTTCGACCTGGAGCGCGTGATGCGCACCCAGTACCGCATCGACGATTTCCAGGAGAGCTATTTCGTCATCGACGACCTGGAGCAGCTGCTGGAGCTCTCGCGCATCGACTTCGCGCCGCTTTATGAACGCATGGCCGACGGCGGCCGGGCGTACCGTCCGGGAGAGCTGCTGCCCGGCGACCACGTCCTTCATCGCGGCACGGGGGCGTACCACGCCAGCCGTCCCAAGGGAGCGCTGAAATGAGCCTTGAGCAACGGGTGGTGGTGGTCACCGGCGCTGCCGGCAACCTGGGCCGGGCCGTGGCGCAGGTGTTCTCAAATGGCGGCGACCGGCTGGTGCTGGTAGACCGTTCCATCGACGCGCTGGCCGCAGCCTTCGGCGGCGACACCGACAGGCGGATGCTGGCGAGCGTCGATCTGCTGGACCAGGACGCCGTGAGCGGCCTGGGCCGCGCCGCCGTGGAGCGCTTCGGCCGCATCGACGTGCTGTGCAACCTGGCCGGCGGCTTCCGCATGGGCGAAGCGGTGCACGAGACCAGCGACGGCACCTGGGATGGGCTGTTCGACCTCAACGCCAGGAGCGTGCTGCACGCCGTCCGGGCTGTGGTGCCGCACATGCTGGCGCGCGGTGGCGGCAAGGTCGTCAACGTGGGGGCTTTCAGCGCGCAGAAGGGGCTGGCCCAGATGGGCGCCTACACCGCGTCCAAGGCTGTGGTGGCCCGGCTGACCGAGGCGATGGCCGCGGAGCTGCGCACGCGGGGCGTGAACGTCAACTGCGTGCTGCCTTCCATCATCGACACCCCGGAGAACCGGCAGGCCATGCCCGAAGCCGACCCGGCGTCGTGGGTAGCGCCGGCCGACCTGGCGCGGGTGATCCATTTCCTGGCTTCCGAGGGCGCGAAAGCCATTCACGGCGCCTCCATTCCGGTGACGGGTTTGTCGTGAAAAGCGCGGTGCCTGCCGGATGGCGTCGCCGTCGGCAGATCGCGCACGGGCGCTTCGCAACCGGGCAGGGGTAGGCCGGGGGCTGCAGCCGGCTTGTGGCGGATCAGGAATGGCGGAGAAACTTGATCCACGTCAGGGCTGTATGGACCTGAACCGGCAGGGTGACACGGGAAGCGGATTGATGCTTCAGAATGTTACCGTGTCCGCATTTCTTCCCCGGGCGCCAGCCGGCGCGTGGCAAGGAATGTTGCGCCCCTGCCATGGAATACAGCCCTCTTCTACAAAGCCGCCTGTCCTCCCATGCGTCGTCTGCCGCGATCCTGATCGTCGAGGACGACGCGGTCATCGCGCTCGACCTGCAACTGCAGCTGGAGGACATGGGCTACCGGGTGCTCGGCCCGGCCGACAGCGCCGCGCAGGCCCTGTCGCTGGCGCTGGAGCACCGGCCGGACCTGGTGCTGATGGACATCAACATCCGCGGTCCGGTCAACGGCGTGCAGGCGGCCGAACAGCTGCGGCAAGCGGGCGCGGCGCAGCCGGTCATCTTCCTGACCTCGCACACGGACGTCGGCACGGTGACACGGGCCGTGGGCGCCACGCCCTATGGCTACCTCAGCAAGCCGTTCCAGTCCGATGAGCTGCGCGCGAGCATCGAGGTGGCGCTGGCGCGGGCGCAGATGGAGCGGCGGCTGCTGGACAGCGAGCAGCGCTGGCGCCATGTGTTCGACCACGCGCCACTGGGCATGGCGCTGGTGTCGCTGCAGGGCGACGTGCTGCAGACGAACACCACGCTGGCGCGGCTGCTGGGGCTGGACGCGGCGCGGTTGCAGGGCCGCCAGCACGCGGCGCTGGTGCATCCCGAGGACGTCGCGATGCAGTCGCGGCAACTTGAAGCGCTGCGCGACGGCCGCAGCCGCGGCGTGCAGTTCGAGCAGCGCTACCTGCGCAGCGACGGCAGCGAGCTGTGGGCACAGGTCAGCGTGTCGCTGCTGGAGCCGCACGACGCCATGCCGTGCCTGCTCTACCAGGTGCAGGACCTCAGCGCGCAGAAGGACGCGCAGCGCCGCAGTGCCGAGCTGGAGGAGCAGCGCCGGGCGCTGGAGCGGCGCCAGGCACAGCAGCAGGCGCAGGCGCAGCTGCTGTCGCGCGTGAGCCACGAGATGCGCACGCCGCTCAACGCGGTGCTGGGCTTCACGCAGCTGCTGCGGCTGATGCCCGCGGACGGCTCCAGCCCGCAGGCGGGCCAGTACCTGGGCCACATCGAGTCCGCAGGGCGCCACCTGCTGGCGATGGTGGACGACCTGCTGGTGCTGCAGCGTGCCCACGAAGGTCAGCTGCAGCTGGCGCTGGCCTCGGTGCCGCTGGCGCGCTGCGTGCGCCACGCGCTGTCGCTGCTCATGCCGCAGGCGCAGGCGCAGCAGGTCGACCTGGTGGAGGAGGTGCCGGCGCAGCTGGCCGTGTGTGCAGACGAGACGCGGCTGCACCAGATCCTCTCCAACCTGGCGAGCAACGCCATCAAGTACAACCGCCCTGGCGGCG
The DNA here is from genome assembly GCA_023410975.1 of Pseudomonadota bacterium. GTDB lineage: Bacteria > Pseudomonadota > Gammaproteobacteria > Burkholderiales > Burkholderiaceae_C > Azohydromonas. Next base: position 3,272 of record JAEYPG010000084.1, on the reverse strand, counting down.
AGCTGCGCGTGACGGCGCGGTGCACGTTGGGGCGGGTGAGCATCGAGTTCTCCGACAACGGCATCGGCATGACGGCCGAGCAGTTGCAGCAGGTGTTCCAGCCTTTCGCCCGCGCCGGGCGCGAGCGCTCGGCCATCCCGGGCACCGGCTTGGGCCTGGTGATCTCGCGCCGCCTGGCCGAGGCCATGGGCGGCAGCCTGGACATCGCCGCGCGCAGCGGAGGCGGCACGGTCGCCACGCTGGAGCTGGACGCGGGCTGAGCTTCCGGGCCCGCGACGAGCCCCCAGCTGGCTTTCGCCCTCGCCCGACGGGCGCGCAACCTGCTCCTTGGACAACGGAGCTCCGGGGGCGGAGCCCGCAAGAGGGAGTCGGGTTCATGGATCAACCCAGGGTTTTCAAGGCCGCCTGGCACTTGGCCTGCGCCGTGGTGGCGCTGGGCGGGGCGGTGGCGCACGCGCAGGACGGGGACCACGTGACACTCAGCAGCGACGGCAGCGCGCCGGCTCTCGCGGCAGGCGGGGGCGAGGCCTTCGAAGGCGCACTGCGCGCGGGCGCAGCGCCGGATGCCGTGGCGGAGTTTCCCGCCATGAAGCTCAGCGGCGCCGAGTTGGAAGCCTTCAACCGCCGCTACAAGCCCAAGCTGCCGCCCTATGCGCGGCAAGGTCCGGACGTGCGGCCCGAGAGCGTGGTGGGTCCGGACCGGCGCTTTCGGGTGTATCCGCGCGAGTCGGGCTTTCCGTACCGCGCCATTGGGCTGCTGACCTACAAGCAGGGCAGCAGCAGCTACAGCTGCACTGGTTTCCTCATCAGCAAGGACACGGTGGCCACGGCCGGGCACTGCGTTTACGACGGCGGCTGGAGCACCAACGTGCGCTTCTATCCGGCCTACAACGCCGGCGCGGCGCCCTTCGGCTCCTGCGGCGCGCGGCGGCTCTTCGCCGTGGCGCGCTGGGTGCAAAGCAGCTTCAACGACGGCAGCGACGCCTTCGACTACGGCGCCGTGAAGCTCAACTGCGAGATCGGCAAGACCACCGGCTGGCTCGGCTACTACGCCACGGCGGACTCGCTGGCGGGGCTGCCGGTGTTGCTGATGGGCTATGCCGGGGACAAGTCGCCGCCGAAGTCGCTGTGGGGGGCCGGCGGCAGCATTGCCATCAGCGAGACGCGCAAGCTCCGCTACCAGCTCGACACCGCCAATGGCCAAAGCGGCTCGCCCGTGATCGAGGCCGATCGCGGTGCCAGCCGCGCCAAGTGCTTCGGCACCTGCGCGGTCGGCATTCATACCTACGCCGCCGAGGACGGCAACAACAGCGGCACGCGCATCAACCGGGCGGTGGCCGACAACCTCACGACCTGGAAGAACGCGCCTTGAGTCGGTGGCGCGAGCTCAGCGCGTCTTGTTGCAGCCGGCGGCGCACACGAGCTGGTTCTTGCCCAGCAGCCGCTTGGTGGCGAGCTCGGCGCGCGGGCGGTGCGTACCGCACTTGAAGCAGGACATGGTGGTCTGGTGCATGCCGCTGCTGCCGCCCGAACTGAAGGGCGAGCCGGCGGCCTTGCGCTTGTAGCGCAGGCCGTCGTCCTGGATGACGGTGGCGGGCGGTTGCTGGTCTTGGGGCTTCATCGTGCATGTCCTCCTGGCGTAGTTGCTCCCGGAGTACGGCGCTCCAGGTGGTGGAAAGTGATACGGGCCTTGCTGAGGTCGTCAGGCGAGGGCTCCAGCGAGACGCTGTCGCCCGCAAGGATGCGGACGGGGTGCTTGCGCATGCAGCCGGCGCTGTAGTCCACCGGCTTGTAGCCGTTGTCCAACTCGCCGCGGAAAGGCAGGCCGGGCAGCACTTCGCGCACGAGGCCGTGCATGGAAATCAGTTCCTCCATGGCCATGCGTTCGCGCTTCCATCGCGGCGGATTGGAAAAACGCGTGGGCCGCGGGCCCTGGAAAACTTTGGAGGCGAAGGTTTCTATGGGAGGCTTCCAAAAACAGCAGGCACCCGCTTGCCACGGCTGCCAGGCCATGGTCGCGCGGAGCACTGCGAGGGTGGTCAAACAGGGCCCGGCCATGCCGGCCGGCAGCCAGGAGCGGTGTTTGCGCTGCGCGGGCGACGGGTCCACCGGTGCAGCGACCGCACAGCGGACTGTGGCGCCGACTCGCGACGGTCAAGCCCGGGCCACGAGGCGCAAACCGCCGAATGAAGACCGTCGCGAAAATGGTATCAGTTACAGGAAGCGGGCTTGGGCTCTGTGAAAAGCGACCTTGCCACTGGCGCGCTTTTCGCTTGCGCGTGCACGCCGGTGCTGCTTGGCCGGGTAGCAAACGCCACTGTTGTCCCGTTGGGGAAGTTGGTCTGGGTTTTCGAACAAAAACTTCAATACTTGAATACCATCTGTTTTTGCTGAAACAGTAATATTGTCCTACAAGGCTGGCCGTTTGCCCATGTTGCTGTACAGGCAGCCTTCACTGGGCTTGGCTTCAATCCTGCCGATCGATGACCGACGACCTCGACAACGCAACCAAGGCGCGGCGCATCGCGCTGCACCAGATTCGGCAACTGATGGAGTTCTGGAACATCGGTCCGGAAGAACTCGGCGATCCGAAAGCAGTCCCGGTGCTGCCACGAAATTCCCCGCCGCCGGGCTACGTGAAATACCGCCATCCCGTCACCGGAGAAACCTGGAACGGCAACGGCGAACATCCGGAATGGCTGCGCAAGGCGCTGCTCAAGGAGGGCTACCGCGTGGTGGAGCTCAAGCCGGAATACCAGCAGGAGCAGCAGGCGCTGCAACAAGGCGCCGGGCCGGCCTGAGTTTGCCGCCATCGCGGCGTGGTTGGAGGCGCGGACGCCCGGTTGGCGCGGTCCAATTTGATGTTCGCTTCCGGAGTGCCGGCCCCGGCGCGCGCACCTACAGTCGCGCCACCGAAGCGATTTCCGGATCCCGACCCGCCATGAACAGCGCCGACCTCTCCCATGCCGTTCCTGCCACCGCCCGCGGCGCGGACTCCCGTTGGGCCGCCGTGCTGGCGCGCGATGCCCAGGCTTCCTTCATCTACGCCGTGCGTAGCACCGGCATCTACTGCCGCCCCGGCTGTCCCTCGCGCCACGCCCGGCCGGACAACGTGCTGTTCTTCGACGACGTACGTTCGGCGCGCGAGGCGGGCTTTCGCGCCTGCAGGCGCTGCGATCCGGATGGGCCTGGCCCGGCGGCGCAGCGCGCCCAGGCCGTGGCCGCGCTGTGCCGGCGCATCGAAGCCAGCGAGACGCCGCCGCCGCTGGCGG
>JAEYPG010000083.1 GCA_023410975.1 Pseudomonadota bacterium | reverse complement strand
AGCTGCATGCGCTGCGCGCGGCCAAGGGCATGAGCGCGCAGCAGGCGTGCGAGGAGGTGCGCAAGCCGCTGGTCTACGCCAACCTGATGGTGCGCCTGGGCCAGGCGCAGGGCAGCGTCGCCGGCGCCGTGCACACCACCGCCGACGTGGTGCGCACGGCCATCCAGGTCATCGGCACCGACCCGGCATTCAGCCTGGTGTCGAGCTTCTTCCTGATGATGCTGTGCGAGCCCTTCCACCACCTCAAGGGCGGGCTGGTCTTCTCGGACTGTGCGCTGGTGGTGGAGCCGGACGCAGCCGGCTTGGCGGACATCGCCATTGCCGCGGCCGACAGCGCACGCGCGCTGCTGGGCACGGAGCCGCGGGTGGCGATGCTGTCCTTCTCCACCAACCACAGCGCCCGGCATCCCGCGGTGGAGAAGGTTGCGGAGGCGGCACGGCGTGCCCGCGCCCTGCGCCCGGGGCTGGCCCTCGATGGCGACGTGCAGCTCGATGCCGCCATCGTGGCCGAGATCGCACAGCGCAAGCTGCCGCAGTCGCAGGTGCAGGGACACGCCAACGTGCTGGTGTTTCCCACCCTGGACGCCGGCAACATCGGCTACAAGCTCGCCGAGCGCGTGGGCGGCGCGGTGGCCGTCGGGCCGCTGCTGCAGGGCCTGGCGCAGCCGGCCAACGACCTCTCGCGGGGCTGCAGCGCCGAGGACATCTTCCACGTCATCGCCGTCACCGTGGTGCAGGCCCAGGCCGCCGCGGCGCGGGCCCGGGCCGGGCGGGCCGTCGCACCACGGGCACAGCCCTGCGCCGGCTGACGGCCATGGATGCGGGCTTCGCCGCGCTGCTGCTGCTGGTGGCCGTGGGCAGCTGGTTCCAGACGCTCACCGGTTTCGGGCTGGGGATGATCGTCGTGGGCGCGGCCAGCGCGCTCGGCCTGGCGCCGCTGGCCTCGCTGGCGACGCTGGTGAACCTGGTGTCGCTGCCGCAATACGCGCTGGCCCTGCGGGGCTGCAGCGCGCACATCGCCTGGCGGCTGGCCGTGCCCGCCGTGCTGGGCATGCTGCCGTCGATCGCGCTCGGGGTGGCGTTGCTGGATCGGCTGGACGGGCGCACCGCGCTGGCGCTGCAGGCGCTGCTGGGCGCCGTCATCGTGCACTCGGCCCTCGGCCTGGCGCGGCGGCCGCTGCCGCTGCCGGCACCGTCGGCGCCGCGCAGCTTTCTCGCCAGCGGCCTGGCCGGCGGCCTGATGAGCGGGCTCTTCGGCATGCCGGGCCCGCCCCTGATCTTTCACTTCTACCGCCAGCCCCTGGCGCTGGCGCAGATCCGCAGCATGCTGCTGGTGGTGTTCACGGCCATGTCGCTGTGGCGCACGCTGGCCAGCGCGCTCCAGGGGCAGTTCGATGCGGGCCTGGGCCTGCAGGCGGCTGCGGCCTTGCCGGTGATGGGTGCGGCCACGCTGCTGGCGCGCCGTTTCCCGCCGCCGCTGTCGCCAGCGGCGATGCGGCGGCTCGCCTACGGCATGCTCACGGCCATCGGCGGCGCGCTGACGCTGCAGGCGCTGTGGAGCCTGGCCACCGCCGCGCAGGGCTGACGCGCGGACGGAGAGGAAACGTCGCCAAGCCCGCGGCAGCGGAGCGTTGGTGCGGCCGCGGCGCCTCAAGGGCGCCGGGCGAGCGCGCGCGCAATGGCCTCCACCACCCGCTGCGGCAGTTCCTGCGTCAGGCCTTGCCGGAGGTCGGCGGCCACGCTGTGGCGGTACCAGGCCCCCAGGTCGAGCCCCACGCCCACGCCGAGCAGCGCGATGCCGGAGCGTTCCTCGCGGCTCACCACCTGGCGCAGGTGCGCGTCGAGGTAGCCGGCATCGTTGGCCTGCGCGGTGGCGCTGTCCATCGGCGAGCCGTCGGACACCACCAGCAGGACCCGCCGCGCCTGCGGCCGTGCCCGCAGCCGGGCGCAGGCCCACTCGACCGCCTCGCCGTCGATGCCCTCGCGGAACAGGTCGGCCTTGAGCAGGGCCGCCACGTCCAGCCGGGCGCGGCGCCATGAGCGCCCGGCGTCCTTGAACACCAGGTGGCAGCGCTCGTTGAGCCGCCCCGGGTGCGTTGGCCGGCCGGCCGCAAGCCAGGCCGCCCGGGCACGGCCACCGTTCCAGCCGCCCGTGGTGTAGCCCAGCAGCTCGGTGGCGGCACCCGCGGCCTCCAGCGCGCGCAGCAGCACGTCCGCCAGCTGCGCCACGCCTTCGGCATGGTTGCGCATGGAACTGGAGCAGTCCACGAGGATCGTGACGGCCGTGCTGGTGCGCGGCTGCTGTGCCTCCTGCGTGAACAGCCGCCGCTCGGCGGGGCTGCAGGCCAGCTGTGCCAGCCGCCGTCCGTCGATCCGGCCGTGCTCCAGCCCGAAGTCCCAGCCCTGGACGGCGGGCTGCGCCAGCACCCGCTGCAGCTGGCGCGCCAGCCGTCCGTGGTGCAACTGCAGCCGTGCCAGCTGCGCATCGAGCCGCCCGCGGTACTCGCGCAGCAGGGCCGGGCGCACCAGCGCCGCGGCCCGCAGCTCGCGGTCGTGGGCCCGGGTGAACACGCGGTAGCCGCCGGCCGCGGCATCGAGCAGCCG